>JAOAEQ010000020.1 GCA_026416715.1 bacterium | reverse complement strand
GCTTCCGGTCTAGTCCCAATAATGATCATCACGTTAAGCTTATACATAATATTTCAATATTCAATAAGTTTAATACGTCAAAAGGATTACCCCTTTATTACCTTTCCAATAGAAAATTATTATCTCCATATCTATTATTATATTATACAACTAACATTTACCAGGATACTTCCAAAAAATATTGTATCCTAACACGCAACTATGCTATAAATTTCTTTTTATTATATCAATTCGACCGTATATACACTTATATGTTATATTATTGTCATATTATATAAATTCCATTCGCCTACATCTATAAGTTGGAAATATCATTTTATCGGAATAAGAATTCTGATTAACAATAGAGAATAATAGAGAATAATGTCAAAGCAATAAACAATGGCAAAAGAAAAAAAATTTTTATCGGGAAATGAAGAGTGTGGTGAAGCCGCTGTAATGGCAGGGGTTCGGTTTTATGCAGGATATCCTATAACACCATCTACTGAGATTGCGGAATATCTCGCTTTGCGGTTACCGCAAGTTGGTGGTATATTTATTCAGATGGAAGATGAAATTGCATCAATGGCAGCGGTTATTGGAGCTTCACTCGCTGGCTTGAAATCGATGACGGCAACCAGTGGTCCTGGTTTTTCGTTAAAACAAGAACATATCGGATATGCAAGTTTATGCGAAATCCCATGTATTATCGTTAATGTGCAACGTGGCGGCCCATCAACTGGACTTCCTACACTACCAGCACAAGCTGATGTTATGCAAGCTCGATGGGGTACTCACGGAGACCATCCGATAATTGTTGTATCACCTGCATCAGTAAAAGAAATGTTCTTTCTTACTATTCAAGCGATAAATTTTTCAGAAAAATATCGGGTTCCGGTTATTATCCTTTCAGACGAAGTAGTCGCCCATACTCGTGAAATATTAGAAATACCGGATATATCGGAATTAGAAATTATCAATCGCCCGTTAGCTCCATTAGGATTAGAATCATATTTACCGTTTCAAGCTGACCCAACAACTGATATTCCGCCTATGGCACATTTCGGTTCCGGCTATAGATTCAATGTAACCGGATTGATGCATACCGAATCCGGATTTCCGACCACCAATCCAGATAAAACTATGGCATTATTAACCAGATTACATCGAAAATTAGAAAAAGCAAAACCCGAAATCACATTGATTAACACTTATGCATTAAACGATGCTCAATATGCTTTGGTTACGTTCGGATCTACAACGCGGTCAGCGTTACGCGCAGTAAAAGATGCGCGCAGCCAAGGGATTCCTGTTGGCTTAATGCAATTGGTTACTCTTTGGCCATTTCCAGAGGAAATAATTTTAGAAATTGCAAATCAGGTCGACTGGATTTTAGTTCCCGAAATGAATCTTGGACAAATAGTTTTTGAAGTAGAACGAGCAGTTCACGGAAAATGTGATGTTATTAAATATTCTCAAGCAAACGGAGAATTATTTACGCCAAAAAAAATTTTAGATCGAATAAAAAACATTATTTCCCAGCAATCACTATTGAGTAGTCAGCGAACAGATGCTGATTGCCAAAAGCTATGAACAGGTTATGTCTCATATAAAACAATATCTTCGGCAGCAATATTTTCCTCATATTTGGTGTAGCGGGTGTGGCAACGGGATAGCGTTACAAGCGGTATTAATTGCTATAGATAATCTTAAGCTCGATAAAAATCTGGTTACGGTAGTATCCGGAATAGGCTGTTCTTCTCGCTCTGCTGGATATGTCGATTTTAATACGCTTCACACGGCACATGGTCGAGCTATTGCATTTGCTACGGGAGTAAAATTAGCTAATCCGAAAATGACAGTTATTGTTATCACGGGAGACGGAGATTGTGCTGCAATTGGAGGCAACCATCTAATTCATGCGGCACGACGTAATATTGGGTTAACCGTTGTGGTATTTAACAATTCTACCTACGGTATGACTTCAGGTCAATATTCTCCGACGACACCGACTGGATTTTGGGGTAGTACCGCTCCTTACGGAAATTCTGAACGGCCGTTTGATTTATGTAAATTAGCTGAAGCAGCCGGTGCAACTTACGTCGCCCGCGGTACAACATTTCATGCCCGGCAGTTACCGAAGTATATACAAAACGGATTGCAGAATAAGGGGTTTTCTTTCATTGATATTATTACCGGTTGTCCGACCTATTTCGGTCGAAAAAATAAAATCGGCGGTCCTGTTGAGATGCTCCAATGGCAAAAAGCGCATGCTATAACGGCCAAGGAAGCAAATTCGTTACCTCCGGAACAACTTAATGGAAAATTTATCATTGGCGAATTTGTTAATAAATCGTTACCGGAATATTGTGAAGTATATCAAAGCATCATTGAGAAAGCTCAAGCCAAATCATAACGATTTGATTTGAATAAGCAAAATTAGTTAAAAGTTGGAATAGAAATGAAATTTGTGACTGATACTATTTCTCAACAAGAACGAATTGAAATTCGTTTATCGGGCTCCGGTGGGCAAGGACTCGTTACCGCAGGAATTATTCTTGCAGAGGCGGCCGGAATATTCGAAGGAAAACAAGCTGTGCAAACTCAATCGTATGGTCCGGAAGCACGTGGGGGGGCTAGTAAAGCAGAAGTAGTCATTAGCACTCAAGAAATTGATTATCCTAAAGTCATCCAGCCTGATATTTTTCTTGGATTAACCAAGTTGGCAGTAGAAAAATATTTATCGGATATAAAACCGAATGGTATTGCAATAATTGATTCAACTTTTGTCGGCAGCATTCCTATTAATGAGCAAATATTTCTTATTCCTATAAGTAAAATTGCTAAGGAGAAAACTGGGAAAATTTTTACTGCAAATATTGTATCGTTAGGTGTTATCGTAGCGATAACCAACATAGTTTCACGAAAAGCTATTGAGCAAGCAGTTTTAGGTCGAGTTCCAAAAGGAACCGAAAAATTAAATATAGCTGCGTTACATGCTGGATTTGAGGCTGGCATAGCAGTGTTGAACTGCAATGGTTAAATTGAGCGTTTCGATAACGCATTTTTTAATTCAAATTCTTACGTTAGATTTAAGAATCGGAGCAATTATTCTCTATGAAAATTCATGAATATCAGGCAAAACAGTTATTTAAAAACTACGAGATTCCGATTCCACAGGGTGAGGTTGCCAATTCTGTCACTGCGGTTTTAGATATCGCGAAAAAGATTGGATTGCCAGTGGTGGTTAAGGCACAAGTGCATGTCGGGGGAAGAGGCAAAGCCGGTGGAATCAAGGTAGCTCGAGATATGTCAGATGTACAATCAGCGGCATCAACTATTTTAGGAATGAACCTCAAAGGATTAACCGTTGAAAAAGTTTTAGTTGAATCTGCGCTTGATATTGCGAAAGAATATTATCTCGGTATCACTATTGATCGAGAAATGCAAAAGAATATTATTATGTTCAGTTCAGCTGGTGGTATTGATATTGAAGAGGTAGCAGAAAAGAATCCGGAAAAAATTGCGAAACTCTATATTTCACCTCTACTTGGGATTCGCGATTATCAAATTCGCAATCTTTGCAAATCAGCGCAACTCGGCATGTCGGATATCTCAGCCATAACCCAATTTTTACAGAAATTATTTAAACTCTACATACAATGTGATGCGTTGTTAGCCGAAATAAATCCATTAGTTATCACCAAACAAGGTACCGCAATTGCTGCGGATGCAAAAATTATAATTGATGATAATGCGCTTTATCGTCATCCAGAATTCAATGTTTATAAAGAAGAGAGTGAAGAAGATCCGATTGAAGCTGAAGCACATCGTCGGAATATTCAATATGTTCGGCTTGATGGAGATATTGGCATTTTAGGAAATGGTGCCGGGTTGGTTATGGCAACACTAGATGAAGTTAAACGTGCTGGCGGAAATCCTGCTAATTTCCTAGATATTGGCGGTGGAGCTAAAGCTGAATTGGTTAAGAACTCACTCGAAATTATTTTGATGGACAAAAAAGTTAAAGGGATTTTGTTTAATGTTTTCGGTGGAATCACTCGATGTGATGAGGTCGCTAAAGGAATTATTGAAGCAACTAAGATTATGAACATCACGGTTCCCATCGTCGTCCGATTGACTGGAACTAATGAGAAAGAAGGGTTAGAAATTCTCCGTAACACCAATCTCATTCCTGCGAAAACTATGCAGGAAGCTGCTAAATGTATAGTGGAGTTAACCAAATGAGCATATTAGCAAATAAAAATACGAAAGTTATTGTTCAGGGTATGACCGGACACGAAGGGTTGTTTCATACCCAGCAAATGATAGCGTATGGAACGAAAGTTGTCGCTGGTGTAACTCCAGGTAAGGGTGGAAATTTTGTTCTTAATATTCCAATATATGATACTGTACAGGAAGCGGTTAAAGCAACTGACGCGAATGCTTCTGCAATATTTGTTCCGAGCCGATTTGCAACTGACGCGATTTTAGAAGCATGTGATGCTGGGGTAGAACTGATCGTATGTATTACGGAAGGGATTCCGGTTCAAGATATGATAGAGGTAGTATCGGCATTAAAAAATTCTAATTCGAAAATGATAGGACCTAACTGTCCCGGAATAATTTCTCCGGAAGAAAGTAAAATCGGAATTATTCCCGGATCTATTGCTAAGAAAGGCAATATTGGTGTAGTATCTCGTAGTGGAACGTTAACTTATGAAATTGTAAATGATTTAACGAAAAGTGGGTTTGGGCAGACTACGTGTATCGGCATTGGTGGCGATCCTATTCTCGGATTACGTTTCATCGATATTCTGCCATTATTCGAATCTGACCCGGAAACGGAAGCGGTCGTTGTGATAGGCGAAATAGGTGGAACTGACGAAGAAATCGCTGCTGAATATATCAAGACGATGTCGAAACCAGTCGTAGCATTTATTTCAGGAAGAACAGCACCGCCTGGAAAACGCATGGGCCATGCCGGAGCGATAATCTCCGGTAGGAAGGGAACTGCTCAAGCTAAAATCCAAGCGTTCACGCAAGCAAATGTACCAGTAGCAGAAACAACGCAAGAGATTCCAGAATTAATTAAACAAATATTAAAATAAATTTCATACCGTCCAATTTGCTCGAAGAAAGGAGGTTTAAATCATGCGAAAAAAAGTTAGTATTATTGGTGCTGGAAATGTTGGAGCAACCACTGCAATGAAACTAGCAGAAAAAGATATCACAGATATTATCCTCGTCGATATCATTGAAGGTATGCCCCAAGGTAAAGGATTGGATATAACACAAACGGGAGCGATTGATGGGTATGATACCAAGGTTATCGGAACCAATTCTTATGCGGATACGAAAGATTCAGATATCGTTATTATTACTTCTGGTGTACCTCGTAAACCGGGAATGTCTCGTGATGATTTACTACAAGCGAACTATAATATCGTAAAACCGGTCACGGAACAGGTGGTTAAATTTTCACCGAACGCGATTATTATTATGGTAGCGAATCCATTAGATGCAATGGCGCAATTAGCGTATCGGGTGAGTGGCTTTTCTAAAAATCGGGTTATAGGAATGGCTGGCATTCTTGATACCGCTCGATTCCGCGCGTTCATCGCTTTGGAATTAAATGTTTCCATGGAAGATGTTTATGCGCTTGTTCTTGGTGGACATGGTGATACAATGGTTCCGCTAGCTCGATATTCAACTGTTGCCGGAGTTCCGTTAACCGAAATTCTACCAAAAGAACGATTAGATGCGATCATTCAGCGTACCCGTAACGGAGGCGCTGAAATCGTTAAACTCTTAAAAACCGGGAGTGCATATTACGCCCCAGCAACCGCAACAGTCCAAATGGTTGAAGCGATTATTTTGGATAAAAAACGGATTCTACCCTGCGCAGCGTATCTGGAAGGAGAATATGGAATTAACGGATTATTTGTTGGCGTGCCGGTTAAACTCGGTGCAAACGGAATTGAAGAAATTATTCAATTAAAACTAACTACTGAAGAAGAAATTGCATTAAAGAAATCAGCTGCTGCAGTTGAAGAACTAGTTAAAGTTATGGAAAAATTTTAATTAAGGAGGACTGAATCTAAAATATGATATTTTGGGTATGACGCATATAACTTATAGAAGTAACCGTCTTCCCGGAAATCATATTCGTTCAGTATTTCTTATGAAACTTAAATGGCTTGGACATAGTTCTTTTCTGATAACTGCAGAAGATAAAACTACAATATTAACTGACCCATATGAACCTGGCGGATACAATGGTGCGTTAACCTATGGCGCATTTACTGAGCCAGTTGATATTGTTACAATTAGTCATGACACTCATCCCGACCACGGGTATACTCAAGCATTGATTGGAAAACCGACTATTGTTAAATCCGCGGGAACACTAACTGTTAAAGGGATTAATATTAAGGGGATTGCATCCTACCATGATAATGCAAAAGGACGTGAGCGCGGGAGTAATATTATTTTCGTTATCACAGTAGATAATGTTAAAGTATGCCATTGTGGCGATTTAGGACATATTCTTAGTCCAGCAGATGCGGTATTAATCGGTTCGATCGATGTATTATTACTTCCAGTAGGAGGTTATTTCACCATCAATGCAACTGAAGCAACTCAAGTCGCTGACCGATTACAACCAAAACTCATTATTCCGATGCATTACAAAACTGAAAAATGCGCATTCCCGATCGCACCAGTCGCTGATTTCTTAAAAGGCAAGCAAAACATCCGAAGAGAAAAATCGTCTGAAATTGAAATCACATCTAAAACCTTACCTGCGCTACCGGAAATAGTTGTCTTACAACACGCATTATAAAAGCAGTTTTCGTCCGAAATCATACGATTTTGATTTAAGACTAATGGTATAACCCAGTAAATTTTGGAGGTGGAATATATGGTTAACCGCGAAGAATGGAATGAAACACCGGTCGAAACAACAAAAGATAGCTGGAATCTTGATGAAGAAGCTGCGACTCGAATTGAACGACCGCGCAAAAAAACTACTATTGATTCAAAAGTAAGAATAGTTGATACAACGTTACGCGATGGCGAACAAACCGCGGGAATTGTTTTCCAGCCGGAAGAGAAAATCCATATCGCACAGCTGCTTGATAAAGCAGGGGTGTATCAAATTGAAGTCGGCGTGCCAGCGATGGGCGGCGACGAACAGGAAACAATTAAGAAGATAGTCAGCCTAGGATTGAAATCGAGCATTATGACCTGGAACCGCGTGGTGATTTCTGATATCGAAGCATCAATATCCTGCGGGGTAGATGCGGTAGCAATTTCAGTTCCGACGTCTGATATCCATATCGAACATAAATTGCGGAAAAACCGTACCTGGGTTTTGGATAATTTCGCTCGAGCCGTCGATTTTGCAAAAAGCCATCAGCTTTATGTTTCTGCAAATGCTGAAGATGCATCGCGAACTGAATTAGAATATCTTATTGAATGCGTTAAAGTTGCACGAGATGCTGGTGCCGACCGATTTCGGTTCTGTGATACTGTAGGTATGCTTGACCCATATGAAACCTATCGACGAATAAAAATTCTCACTGATGTTGTCGGCTTACCGATAGAAATGCATACGCATAACGACTTCGGCATGGCAACTGCGAATGCGTTATCCGGGGTTCGTGCTGGCGCCAATTACGTTGGGGTAACGGTAAATGGATTAGGTGAACGCGCCGGAAACGCGCCGTTAGAAGAAGTGGTAATGGCGTTAAAATATATTCTAAACATTGATACCGGTTTTCAGTTAACCATGCTCCGCGAATTATGTGAATATGTAGCGAAAGCTTCCGGTCGAGAAATCTGGGCTAGTAAACCGATTATTGGAAAAAATATTTTTCTTTATGAAGTAGCGACAACGATTGATGGTGTTCTGAAAGAACCAACGACGTATGAAGTGTTTTCTCCGGCTGAAATCGGTGCAGTTCGACAAATTTCGATTGGGAAACATTCTGGAACCAGCGCTATTAAAGCAAAGTTTAAAGAATTCGGAATCACTCTTGATGATAAACTCGCTGGAAAAATTATTGAGTTAGTACGGAAAAAAGCGGTGCAAGAAAAACGGGATCTGTTTGATAAAGAATTAATGCTTATATACTATTCGGTTGTCGGTGTTCCGAGAGAGTAATTAAATTAAAACTACCACGATAAAAATATCGATTTTAAAACGGTAAAGATATTATCTAATCCCAACAATCGGTAGTTTATCGTTGAAGTATCAAATTCAAATATGCGAGAAATATCATCCACCGAGATTATTAATGCTGTAGCTGAACTGTGTATTAAATCAAACTATTTGCTTCCACAGGATATCCTGACCGCATTGCAGCGTGGTCGAGAACAAGAAGAATCTCTTTTAGGGAAAGAAGTTTTTGAGCAATTAATCGAGAATGCGCGCATCGCTGAAGCCGAGCAATATCCTATCTGTCAAGATACGGGATTAACCGTTATTTTCATCGAACTCGGACAAGAAGTGCATATTACCGGCGGAAACCTGAATGATGCAATTAATGCCGGTGTTCGAAAAGGATATCAAGAAGGGTATTTGCGTAAATCTATCGTTGAACATCCATTCCAGCGGAACAATACTGGCGATAATACTCCGGCAATTATCCATACATTTATCGTTCCCGGAGATAAGCTAAAAATTATTGTCGTTCCTAAAGGTGGTGGATCGGAAAATATGAGCGCATTAAAAATGCTTAAACCATCTGACGGTATTGACGGAGTAAAAAATTTTGTGGTTGAAACTGTTCGAGCCGCAGGCTCGAATCCTTGTCCACCAATTATTGTTGGAGTCGGAATCGGTGGAAACTTCGAAATGTCAGCTATCCTTGCAAAAAAAGCGTTACTGCGCGAAATTGGGCAGCATAATCCTGAACCGGACATCGCCAAATTAGAATCCGAACTACTAACCCTAGTTAATCAGACCGGAGTCGGACCAGAAGGGTTAGGTGGGAGAATTACCGCGTTAGCGGTCAACGTTGAAATTCACCCTTGCCATATCGCCAGTTTGCCGGTTGCAATAAATATCCAATGCCACGCTGCCCGGCATCAAGAAATAATATTGTAAAGATAAAATTATCTATAAAAAACAACTTATGGAAAAGGAAAAATAATCATCATATTTAAGTAAATACTTTATTTTTATTATTCAATTGCTTTATTATCAATATTACACACTTTCTTTCCTTCTAAATAATTTTTGGTTTTGTACCAGTAGGAAACGGAGTTAATCATATCAATTCCGTTTCTTCCTAGCTTACTAATTAAACACTAGCTATGCAATTTTTAACGGTTATTTCCATTTTGATTTTAGGATTAATTATTGTTTGGCTGGTGACCATATACAATCGGTTTATTCGTCGGAAAAATCTCATTGCGGAAGCGTGGAGTGGGATAGACGTGCAACTAAAACGTCGGTACGATTTAATTCCGAATCTGGTTGAATCGGTGAAAGGATATAGCCAATACGAACGGAGGTTGTTTGATGATATTGCGAATATCCGGAGCCAATGTATTCTTGCGCAAGGTGTAAAGTCGAAAGAACAATTGGAAAATGCGTTAACGAGCCAAATTCGGAGTTTATTTGCAGTCGCAGAATTGTATCCAGACTTGAAAGCGAATCAGCATTTTCTCGACCTCCAGAAAAATTTATCTGCTATCGAAGATGAAATCCAGTTATCCCGGCGATATTATAACGGAACAGTACGCGAGTATAATATTCTTCTCGAATCGTTTCCGAGCAATCTTGTCGGAAAACTGTTCGGATATAAGCGTGCGGAATTTTTTGAAATCGAAACCGCTACGCAACGAGAAACACCATCGGTAAAATTTTCATTATAAATCCTACAATCTAAATGCCACTTTACAATGGCAAAAGTTTTGTATCGTGATTAATCATATAAAAAGATTTTCTTATCTAGTAGGTCTCATTTTTTTCGGATATCTCACCTTATCCTTGTTATCGCAAGCACAATCTGATGAATTCGAAAAAATCCTGAATTATGCTAGCCGAATTGAAGTGCATCAAGACCGCACAATGACCGTAACCGAAAATATCACTGTTCGCTGTCTAGGTCAGGAAATTAAACGTGGGATATATCGCGATTTTCCAACGAAATACCGTGATAGATTCAACAATCGCTATGTTGTCGAATTTAACCTTCTTGATATCAGAAAAAACGGTTTTCCGGAACCGTACCACACTGAGTCAATAAGCAATGGGATCCGCATCTATATCGGCAAGGAAGATGTTTTTTTAACTCCGGGAATTTATACGTATACCATAACCTATCAAACTAACCGACAGCTCGGATTTTTCTCAGACCACGACGAACTTTATTGGAATGTTACCGGCACCGGGTGGAAATTTATGATTGATACCGTTACCGCAACCGTTATTCTTCCGGCAAAGGTTCGTACACATATTCTTGAAACAGATGCATATACCGGATTTCAGGGTGAAAAAGGGAAAGATTGTACGGTATCAACCGATCCTGCTGGCAATCCAACATTCAGAACCACGCGTCAGTTATGCGCTAATGAGGGGTTAACGATTGTAGTCTGCTGGAAAAAAGGACTGATTGAAGCACCGAGCGCTCAATTAAAATTTAAATATTTTATCAAGGATAATTTTGGGATTCTCTTTGCGTTTGTTGGTCTCATTTTAATCGTAATTTACTATCTCATTATTTGGGGCTTATTCGGAAAAGACCCGGTTAAAGGAACGATTATCCCGCAATATTATCCACCAAAAGGATTGTCACCTGCGGCAGTCCGATATATCACCAAAATGGGTTTTGATACGAAAGCATTTACCGCAACTATTTTGAATTTAGCGGTTAAAGGATATCTATCGATTGAAGAAAAAAACGGTGTATATACCTTACGGAAACGGAACAATGCGAATATCGAATTGACTCCAGAAGAACAGAAAATTGTTATGCGGCTATTTAAAGTATCCGATGAGTTCACGTTTACTGCTACCCGACACACTACAATTAATGAACTATTGCAAACATTGAAAAATCATCTCCAATTAAATTATGAAAAACTGTATTTTTTAACGAATTTCAAGTATTTCATTGTCGGGTTAAGTATTTCAATACTCATTGCTTTGCTTACTGCCATCCCAACAGCGCTAGCTAAAGGTGGTGAATCAATTTTTCTCTTATTATTCATGACGGTTTGGCTCTCGGGCTGGACGGTTGGTGTAATCTTCTTGGTGGTAATGGTTGTTACCAGTTGGAAAAATGTTTTGTTCGGAAGTATGCATCGAGTAACTTCGCTAATTTCAGCAATATTTTTCACCTTTTTTTCACTTCCGTTTATTGGGGGGGAAATCGCCGGTATTTATATGTTTTCTATGGCAACGTCCGGCTGGTTCGTTCTCTATCTAATCATCTTAGCCGGATTGAATTATCTGTTTTATCATCTTTTAAAAGCGCCGACACGTGCAGGTCGGCAAGTATTAGATAAAATCGAAGGTTTCAAAATGTTCTTAACCATAGCTGAAAAAGAGCGGTTGAACGTTTTTAATCCAGTTGGGAAAACGCCAGAAGTATTTGAACAATATCTCCCGTATGCGCTAGCTCTTGATGTTGAGCAAGCATGGGCGGAACAATTTGCTAATGTGCTGACGAAATCAACCGTGGATGGAAAAGAATATTCGCCGAGGTGGTATTCCGGTTCGATTCCATTCACCGCCATCGGTACTACTGGATTCGTCTCATCAATGAGTAACGGGTTCTCAAACGCAGTTGCTTCATCGTCGCATGCACCAGGTTCGAGTTCCGGTTCCGGTGGCGGTGGTTCATCGGGTGGTGGTGGCGGCGGCGGTGGCGGTGGCGGCTGGTAAAGAAGTATTGCGTTTGTTGGCTGGAAATGTTTTTGTGATGGAACTGAGTTTAGATTAGGTTTCAATTCGTTAAACCCAAATCACTTGATTAATACATCACTTCAATATTGCGGTTTTGATCAATTAAGCTCCCACGGTATATAGACAAAAAATATTATAACCTTTATAATATTTATTATAGGATAATGACTATACCCTAAAGCACACAAATCCTAAACGGTAGCGCAACCGAAGTTTTCGCTGGATTAGGTTCAACTATAATAGGTGTAAAACCTGACCAGAAAATCAGAAGATCAGAAGGAAATATATTTATTTTATGTCAAGAATAGTTCGAATTACGCCACCTTTAACCGATGAACAAGTAGCCGGATTGAAAAGCGGTGACCGAGTTCTAATCAGCGGAATTGTTTTTACTGGTCGTGACGCGGCGCATAAACGGATGTTCGAACTGCTGAAATCTGGACAGAAACTACCGATAGATTTACTCGGGCAAATTATCTATTACGTGGGACCAACCCCTGCTCGACCTGGTAAGGTTATCGGTTCTGCGGGACCAACCACGTCTGGTAGAATGGATATTTATGCTCCTGCTCTTCTTGCCTATGGATTAAAAGGAATGATTGGAAAAGGAATGCGAACCACAGAAGTTAAAGAGGCAATTAAACAATATAAAGGAGTCTACTTTGCGGCAACCGGTGGCGCAGGCGCATTATTAGCGAAAACGATAAAAAAAGCTGAACTTGTTGCTTATCCCGAATTAGGACCGGAAGCTATCTACCGGCTAGAAGTAGCAGATTTTCCGGCGATTGTTATTAACGACTGTTATGGAAATGATTTATATCTTGAAGGAATTAAGGAATATTCGCAATTGAAATAAACGTATGGATACAATCATATACGGAGGGCGAATCGTTTCTGAAGATAAGGTTTACCAAGCTCATATCGGGATTAAAGGAGAAAAAATTGCTGTATTAACTCCTAAACTCGCTATACCAAAGAACATTCCAGTGATTGATGCAACAGGTAAGTATGTCTTTCCCGGCGGAATTGATGTTCACACTCATTTTCAATTAACTATCAAAAAAGGACTATCTACTTCAGAGACATTTACCACCGGAACGATGGCAGCTGCTTGCGGTGGGATAACCACAATTATTGATTTTGCTACCCAACAAAGAGGGGAATCGTTATCTCAAACTATCAAAAAAAGAAAACAAGAAGCGGACAATCAGGTTTGCATTGATTATTCGTTACATTGCGCTATAACCGATTGGAATGAACAATCGAAAAAAGAATTATCAAAACTGGTTGAATTAGGGATTCCGAGTTTTAAATTCTTTATGGTATATGGAGACCGTGGATGGAATGCAGATGATGCGGTGTTATTTTCCGCGTTAGAAGAAGCAAGGCGCCTTAATGCATTAATTATGGTTCACGCGGAAAATGAGGCGATTATCAATCTGCTCACGCAACGATATGGCCAACGCGAATTTAGAAAAAAATTTGGCACTTATGCATTATCACTATCACGGCCGAATTTTGTCGAAGTAGAAGCGATACATCGGGTCATAACCTGGGCGGAAGCAACCGGTGGTGCTCTTTATATCGTGCATACGTCAACCGGTGAAGGAGTAACTGCGATACATTCTGCTAAAGCCAAGGGAATAACAGTTTTTGCGGAATCATGCCCGCAATATTTATTACTAACCGATGCGGTTTTCAAAAAGAAAACCGGATACCTATACGCCACATGTCCGCCGGTACGAACCAAACAGGATATCGCAAAACTCTGGCAGCATCTCGCTGACGGAACCATTGATATTGTTGCAACTGATACCTGTTCCTTTACACGAAAACAGAAATCGCGAGGGAGTAACGATTTTCGGAAAATCCCCTATGGCATACCAGGGGTCGAGACGATAATACCTTTGCTCTATTCAGAAGGAGTCAGAAAAAAACGCATTACCTTAACCCAACTGATTCAGCTTGTTAGCACTAATCCTGCAAAATTATTCGGGTTATATCCAAGAAAAGGAACTATTCAAGTTGGAGCTGATGCAGACCTGGTCATTTTCGACCCTAAACAAGAAAAAATTATTTCCCCTAATACATTATCTACTGCTTGCGATTGGTCTCCCTATCAGGGGTATCGGATAATTGGTTTACCAATATTGACCCTGTGTCGAGGGAAAATAGTCGCACAGAACGGAACCTTTATTGGTCAGCCGGGCTATGGGAAGTTTATCGCTCGGTTTATCAGTTCACCGTTCTGCAAGCTGATTTCATCAACGCATTATTAAATTTTAGGAGGTGAAATAATGCTCATCATCAAACGCGGGCTCTGGTCTTGGTTCTTACAACGAATTACTGGCTTGTTGCTAGTGGTCGGAATGGTTGTGCATTTTATCACATTACATTTCGAATCGCATGAACCGATAACTTTTGAACGTGTGACAACTCGATTACAAACACATGCTTGGCAGATATTTGATTTAACCTTACTTGGTCTAGTCTTATATCACGGATTAAATGGACTCTGGGCAGTATTACTCGATTTTGCACCAAATGAAAAAGTAAAAAATTATCTCGGATGGTTCGTTACTCTTTTTGGTATAGCAACATTTATCTTCGGGTTCTGGGCATTAATGGCATATACAAAATAAATCACTTTTGAACTCGAAAATGGAGAACTAGATATGATTCGATTAATTAAGGAGTTAATAAAAGATAGTTTTCTCAATCCTAATATGGGAATGGGGTCATTCTGGATTCAACGGATTACCGGTGTATTATTAGCGCTTTATATTTTCCCGCATATCCTTATCATTAGTACTGCAGCTATCTATGGCGGAAATGCATTTACGAAACTGATAAACGCTCTGAACAATCCTATTGTTTGGGTGCTAGAACTAGCGATGATTCTAGGTGTAGCATTTCATCTTCTTAACGGATTACGGATTATTTTGGTTGATTTCTTCCCGTTAAGTCGCAAACAGCAGCAAATGTTATGGCTGGTATCTATCGGTTGTTTTGTCATTTTTGTGTTTAGCATCGTTACGTATTTCCCAAAATTTGTTTTATATGCAGGTGGATATATTTTTGTCAAATAGCTTTTTCGCTTTTTAACTTGGTGAAAGGTTTTCTTGATGTATCAGGCTCCATTCATAAAGAAGGAGGGACGAATCCCGTGATTTACCATAAAGTTATTGTTGTTGGCGGCGGATTAGCTGGTCTCCGCGCAGCTATTGCGGTTAGTGAACATAATATGGATGTCGCAATAGTGTCTAAAGTTCATCCAGTTCGTTCACATTCCCTAGCGGCACAAGGTGGAATCAATGCTGCGTTGGGTAATCATCCAAAAGGACGATATGATACCCCCCAACTCCATGCTTATGATACGATTAAAGGCAGCGATTTTTTAGCTGATCAGGATGCAGTAATGATTATGACTGAAGAAGCTATACCACGAATCTATGAAATGGAACATTGGGGTTGTCCATTTTCTCGAACTGTTGATGGGAAAATTGCGCAACGACCATTTGGTGGCGCGGGATTTCCTCGAACCTGTTATTGTGCGGATAAAACCGGACACGTTTTATTACACACATTATATGAACAAACTATTCGTCACGAAATTCCGGTTTATGAAGAATATATGGTAATCGCCTTAGTAGTAGAAGATAATACTTGTCAAGGAATTATAACCCTAGATTTACGCTCGGGCAAAATCGAACCAATGATGGCGGAAGCGATAATTTTTGGAACCGGAGGTGCTGGGAGAGTATACCGGAACACAACCAATGCGTATATTAGTACGGGGTTAGGTATGGCGATACCCTATTGGGCAGGAATCCCGCTAAAAGATATGGAATTTGTCCAATATCACCCAACAACATTATACGGGACAAATATTTTGATTACTGAAGGTGCACGCGGTGAAGGTGGTTATCTATTAAACAATCGCGGTGAACGATTCATGGAAAAATATGCGCGCGATGCAATGGAATTAGCGCCACGCGATATCGTTGCTCGAGCTATCCAAACAGAAATTGATGAAGGACGCGGGTTCGAAAAAGCTTATGTCCATCTCGATTTGCGGCATCTTGGTCAGGAAAAAATTATGGAACGGTTACCTGGGATATGGGATATCGCGGTTCATTTTGCCGGTGTTGACCCGATTAAAAAACCTATTCCGGTTCAACCTGGTCAACATTATACGATGGGCGGAATTGATTGTAATGCTGACGGTGAAACTCGAGTTGCTGGATTCTTTGCAGCAGGTGAGTGTGCATGTGTTAGCGTTCACGGCGCGAATCGGTTAGGTGGTAATTCTCTACTCGAAACTATTGTTTTCGGAGCGCGCGCCGGTAACGCTGCGGTTAACTATGTTACAAATAAAAAAGCGAATCGTAAAGGAAAAGATATCCTGCTCCTGAAAGCAAAAGAGCAAGAAAAAAAACTCAATGATTTCTTCCAGGTCAATGGAACTGAAAGAACCGCTGCAATTAAAGACGAACTTGCATTTACTATGGTTGAGAAAGTTGGAATTTTCCGAACGGAAGCTGAAATGAAAGATGCAGAGCAAAAAATAAAAGAACTGAAGGAACGATTTAAAAAAGCGCAAATTGCTGAGTTCGGGTTACGGTTCAATTTTGACTTAGTCTGGCATCTAGAGTTGGAGGGAAACCTAGCAGTCGCTGAAGCTATAGTAGCTGGCGCGCTTGCTAGAACCGAAAGTCGCGGGTCGCATTTTCGTCGCGATTTTCCGAAACGAGATGATACGAACTGGTTGAAACATACGATTGCTGAATATACCCTTGAAGGACCAAAACTAAGTTACCGACCGGTGACGTTAGGCATATTCGAGCTTGTAGAAAGGAAATATTAATATTACAGAAGACACAGATTTCTAAATCCGATTACATCGAGTCAAATAAAAATAAATTTGTGTAATTTGGATTTATATATCTGTGTATTCAATGTTCATTTTAGTTATGATTACTTTCAAAATATTTCGATATGACCCAACGAAAGATAAAACTCCGCATTTTGATTCCTTTGAAGTGAATACAAAACCCGGCATGACAGTTCTAGAAGGATTGTATTTTATTCGTGAGTATCGTGATGGTTCATTAGCATTTCGTTCCTCTTGTCGAGCAGCGGTATGTGGTTCTTGTGCCATGCATATCAATGGGCAATATCGGCTCGCCTGTGAAACGCAAATTGCCGCATTAAAAGCACAAACGGTTACGATTCGTCCCCTAGCCCATCTCCGTGTATTAAAAGATTTAATTGTTGATATGGAACCGTTCTGGCAAAAACTCCATCTCATTAAACCGTATCTAATGCCCGGGACACCTGCACCAGTCCAAGAACGACCGCAAACACCGCAAGACCAAGAGAAATTGATGGGAATAATCGATTGCATCCTTTGCGGGTCCTGTTATTCTTCTTGCACGGTAACGTTAACCGATCCAAACTATATCGGACCCGCCGCATTCTTGAAAGCAAATCGATTTTTGATTGACTCACGCGATAATGCGGTCTCTGAACGATTACGGTTAGTTGATGGTGAACATGGCGTATGGCGATGTCATACTATATTCAACTGTCAGAAAGTTTGTCCGAAAGATTGTGACCCTACCGGAAGTATTGCGAATCTAAAACGGCACTTGATCGCTAAAAAAACCGGAATAACCATGACTTAAACTGTTTAAACCAAACCGCAGATTAATATCATTGCGCTTCAAGAGATACACGCTGCAATCACTACCTACTCTAAAACTCGGTTCGCTCAAAACCACCATCATATTTGATCAACGGTTCAATTGAATCGGGTTCGATAAATCAAATCGTTACATTATAAATATTACGTATCAGGAAACAATTCTTTCTAAACTGACAAAAGCCTAATTAAGAGATAGTTCATTGCGGTTTAGATGCCTTCTACGATAAAATATAATTTTACAGTTCATATTAGGGAAAAATCAGTGACTTTGCTTATAATCTCAGGAGATAACATGTGTAATAAACATCGATTATTGTCACTTATAATAATATTAATAATATCCATTTCCCCAGTTTGTTTTGCAGAAAAAAGCAGTGAAATATTAAAAAATATTCAGGATAGATTTGATACACTTTCTACATTGAAAGTTTCAATTTCTCAAACGAATATTGAATTTACTTCAATGTCAACAACAACGTATATCGGAACGCTCTTTTACCAAACTCCGGATAAATTGCGAATCCATTATACTAAACCTACCGAGCAAATTATAGTTTACGATGGAAAATATTTATGGATATACACTGCAGAATTAAAACAGGTTACCAAGCAAAATTTGCAATCTGTTTCTCTACCGATTCATTTACTTCCTTTTATCGGAGCTAAGAATATTGACCGAAATGAATTCCGCAAAACCTATTCAATTCAATTGATGAAATCTGAACTTCTTTCTTCTATTACCACTTATCGAATTAAATTTAAACCGAAAAACAATGTAGATAAAAAACCGGAATTGATATTTTGGTTTAACCGAATAACCTATCTGCCGGTTAAAACAAAAATTATAGACCCGTCAAACGTTAATATAACTTTAACTTTTTCTGAATTTGAACCAAATATTGAGTTCACAACAAATTTATTTGCATTATCAATTCCGCCAGATTGCGAATTGACTGATTTAACTTCTCTGAATAGATGAAAAAAACAAAACATGAGCGTAGTAACAATCATCGCATTACGTTTAGCATAATCAGTCTCGGTTGCCCAAAGAATTTAGTTGATAGTGAAATTGTAATCGGAACGATGCAGTATGCTGGTTATCGGATGGTATCCGACATAGAAAAAGCCGATATTCTATTAGTTAACACTTGCGCGTTTATTCAACCGGCTATAGATGAATCATTTCAGACCATCCGCGATCTGGTTAAATTGAAGCAGACTCAAAGGAACAAAAAATTATTCATACTCGGTTGTCTTCCGCAACGAGAACAAGAAACGATTTTAACTAAATTTCCTGAAATTGACGGATTAGTTGGGGTTGGTGAATTTTATCAAATTGTTAACTTAATTAAACACGCAGAACGAACAAAACCCATCATTGCTATTGCACAACCAACCTTCATTTATACCCATACGACTCCACGCCAACTCGCTACTCAACCGCATACTGCTTACGTTAAAATTGCTGAAGGATGTAATCATTACTGTTCATTCTGCACCATTCCGCGGATTCGCGGTCGCTTTCGCAGTCGCCCGATCGAATCTATTGTTGCTGAAGTAACCCAGCTAACTCGGTCTGGAGTTAAAGAGATTAATCTTATCGCACAAGATATTACCGCATACGGGAGCGATCTGTATAACGGCTATGCTTTAGTATTACTCCTAAATAAACTCGTTAAAATACCTGAACTACGCTGGTTGCGACTCCTGTATACAAATCCAGCAAATTTTTCTGACGAATTAATTGAAGTCATTGCACGGGAAGATAAAATATGTAAATATATAGATATGCCTATTCAACATATTGATGATACAATTTTAAAACAAATGAATCGTAATACATCAAGTCAACAGATTAAAACGTTATTAGCGAAATTGCGTAACCGGATACCTAATATAACGATTCGCACCTCACTCCTAGTCGGATTTCCTGGAGAGTCCGACCGACAATTCCAACGGTTAGTCAAATTTATTCAAGAACAGAAATTCGACCGATTAGGGGTTTTTCCATATAGCCGAGAAAAACAAACTACAGCATATTATCTTAAACCTCAGCTTCCGAAAAATGTTAAACAGCGTCGGGCAGAAATTATTATGCAAATACAGTATCCGATAGTTCTTCAGAAAAACCAGATGCTACTTGGAAAAGAAATGACAATTCTGCTTGATACTGAATATGATGTAAAAGAGCGAATTTATATCGGAAGAAGTGAATTTCACGCACCGGATATCGACGGTGTAATCTATGTATGGAATAAAAGTAAACGAAAAATACTTCCAGGAGATATTATATCAGCTAAAATAGTCGATATGAACGATTATGATTTAATTGCTGAATGCTAATGAACGTTGCAGGATTTTGATTAAACAACTTAAAAATAATGCGATGCTTTAAATATCAATCTTCTATTCTTAAACTCTATTATGAATCTTGCAAATAAACTTACATTTAGTCGAATTATTGCTATTCCGTTTGTTATGGGTGCGATATTATTTGAAAATGCAACAAACGGATACACTATCCATAGTCAAATTCTTATCGTAACGAGCAAATATGTAGCATTATTGATTTTTATCGCCGCTACGCTCACTGATTTATATGATGGACGCATCGCCCGAAAACGGAAAATTATAACGCCATTCGGTAGTTTTTTTGACCCAATCGCTGATAAGCTTTTAATTAGCACTGTATTTATTTGCTTTGTCGAATTACGAATCATGCCCGCATGGATGGTTGTAATCATCATCGGGCGCGAGTTTATTATCACCGGACTACGCATCCTTGGCGCGAAAAAAGGCGAAGTTATCCCTGCAGGTCCATTAGGTAAATATAAAACGGTTTCGCAAATGGCAACTGCAATAGTTATTCTCTTATATTTGGCAATTAAAGATACAATGCGGATATACGGAACTTGGAATGACCAGGTGGATGTATGGATTTATGGTGCGATATATCTTCTAATGGTATGGACGGTTTTAGCAACGGTAATCTCCGGCGTAAGTTATATTAAGCGGCACCGACATTTAATTCGTGAGGTGGTCGAATAGGCGTGCAGAAGGTTATCCCGATATTTATTGCAACTGGTTTTTGTAGCGGATATAGTCCGGTTATTCCCGGCACAGTAGGAACGATAGTTGGAGTTATAATATATCTTCTATTTCGAAACTTTACTTGGTGGCAATACGGCATTACGCTCATTGCTTGTATTGCGCTAGCCATTTGGTCTGCGACAATCGCAGAACAGCAGTTTCACCAAAAAGATTGCCCAAAAATTGTAATTGATGAAATAATTGGGTATTTAATTGCTATGTTTCTTAACCCTTTTAGGGTAAAATATATAGTAATAAGTTTCGTTATATTTCGGATCATTGATATCATTAAACCATATCCGGGTCGACAAAGTCAAAAGTTATCCGGTGGACTTGGGATTGTTGCGGATGATGTTATTGCCGGAATCTATACAAACGTATTACTTCAAATAATGTGGAGATTTAACGTTATTTAAATCTTATAACAAAACCACCAATTTAACTGGAGTGAATGTTATGAAACGAATTATATTCAGTTTCGCAGTATCCATTGTAATTGGAGTCGTTGGTTGCATTCAATTGAGTTTTGCCGATATTATTATCTTGAAAAACGGACGGCGAATCACCGGGAATATCATCGGCGAAAGTCCAACCACGTTAACCGTGAAAACCGTGGTTGGCACCACTACCATTAATCGCAATTTAGTTGCTGAGATCCAACAAGAAGACCAAGAAGTAAATCATATTCGTAACGGGGATTATTATATGGATAAAGGTGATTATGCCGCTGCAACGACCGAATATACAGCTGCACTACGTCTCAATCCTAATCTGGTAGAAGTTCAAAATAAATTGAATGAAGCTTTAGCGAAATTAACGCAAACCAATATTCAACGGTTAGCCCCAATGTTTGCTGAAGGTGACCGATTGTTAACAAAAGGATTCTATGACGATGCAATAAAATCATTCCGTGAAGTTGCTCGAACTCATCCAGAACCTGAGTATATTACAGAAGCGAACCGTAAAATTGAAGAAACTTGTAAAGCGTTAATAGCTAAAGGCGATGAGTATGTTGTTTTAAAAAATTATAATAATGCATTAGAACTATATGCGAAAGTCACAATGTATAATACTGGCGAGTTAGCAAATCAAAGTATCGCAAAAATCAAGGAACTGGTAACGAGTTTATTTGCTGAAGGAGATGCTTATCTAGAAGCACAGGATTTTGCTAAAGCAGCGCAAAAATATCAGCAGGTTGATGCTAGTTATCCTGGGCCTAATATAGATAATCTGGTTAAAGAGAAAACGAAACAACTTGCGGTTCAGCTTCGGTATAAACCACAGGCTGGTGAACGATGGAAATACAAGATGACCCTGAAAACGGTTATGAAAATTCCGCAGGGAACTATGCCAACAGTTAATCAAGAATTCGACCTTTCTGGGACCCTACGGAATAGAATTGAAAAGGTCGAAGGTGATGAATTTGATATGATTTCATCTGTTGATGGCTTGCAGCTGACTATGAATGTTGCTGGGATGAAACAAAATGTACCAATTCCAGATATGCAAAGGAAATCGTTCAGTTCAAGAATATCAAATCTCGGCAAACCAGTCAGAATAGTTGATCTAAGCAGCATTTCTGGCGAAGGAATTATGGGCACGGAATCAATGTTCATTGGAGTTGGCTCCGGTTATCTATCCACCTTACCCTTAGATACGGTTCGGGTAGGAGAAAAATGGTTGGATCCAATTAATCAACAGATTAATCTCGGTTCCCTAGGAAAGATGAATGTGAACGGACGTATTCGCTATACACTAGTTGGATTTGAAGAGATAGGGAAATATGCTTGCGCTAAAATTGAAAGTAAATATGAAGATATACAATTGACCTTTAATGGTACGGTTAAACCAAGACCAGACCAACCAGCGCAACAGACTAAAATAACCGCAACAATGAATGGAACCGGTACCATATATTTTGCTTATAAAGAAGGGAAAATGGTTCGAACTTCAGACAGTATGAATTTAGAGTTTAATATTGCTACTTTTTCCGGTGGCGGAGTTACTCCCCAGCCAATGGGTCCGACCCTTGAAGCGGGACCTATGGGTCGCGGACCGGTTGGGCCCGAAGGTATGCCACCAGAATTAGGTGGGCAACCACCTATGCGGGGACCTGAGGCAGGCCCTGCACCGGGTCCAATGATCGAACCTCAAACTGGAGGTACACCTAGTCCGCTTCAGCAAACAGGTCAAATGAAATTTACGGGAACTATATATAGAGATTTAATGTTAACGGAATAACCACAAAAACCTAATTTTAAGTGGGAAATCTATGATTTGCAGAACAACTGTATCCAGTTATTGTGCATATTGATCAAACAATTTCCCCCATTCACTAGCGAGAATTTTTTTCACTCGACGTTTTCCGATAAATGGATACCAATAGACATCGTGATATAACCGGGAAGCGCAATATGACCACGGAACAAGTGGACTCCGTAATAATATATGCTCAAACGGTTTCAAACAACCGTAATAAATTGCTTTTTGGCCGCGACTGGCAAAGGTATCCCCAGTTTTAAATTGAAAATTAATTTCTGAAATATCTTCGCCGACTATTTCCATTTCTTTCACATCAGCGGTTCCCAATCCTTTTTCAGCTGCCAACCGCAGATATTTGATAGATAACGGATCAAATCCCATCATTTTCGCTGCTACCGCATCAATTGCTACCTGGTCCGCTGAAGCAAGTAGATAGTTTTTGATATGTGGAATCATGGCACGAGGACCTGGTCCTGACCCGGCAATTGTCCCATCCATCACCGCAAATAAACCCGGATGTATTTCTTGTTGGATTACCAACAAATCGACTAACGTTTCGTGGATAACACTATGCGTCCAATGTCGATTATCGTGAAGTAAACCGCCAAATGCATTTTTCATTGCTCCGGTTGTGGTAGTAAACACATGGGTTTTCATCGTCGGTAGATGAACGGCATTTTTCCCAATAAACATTTTTGGGATAGTTATTCCTTTTTTAAAAACCCTATCTAGCACTAACATCGGCGTTTTCGGTTCATAGGTAATCCATTCGATATGCGGTTCATAGAGATAAACAAATTCAAGTTGGTGTTTCTTTAAGACTGAAACTAGATGATTTTTTACCGCACCGATTTTGGGATCAACAACTACGGTTCGATTCTGCGCTGGGATTAAGCCACTATATCCAGCATTTCGCAAAGTTTGAATAACCCCGTCGAATTGCCACGGTGTGGTTGAACAGGCAGGATAATAATGATGCCAGGAAATATTGATTTTTAAGATCGTCTCATTTTCTTTTGGTAAAAATTTCTCAAATTCAGCTAACTGCATTACTCGCTGGATATCTGTGATAACCGTTTCTGGCGAAGTTTTAACCACTGCTACTTTTGCTTTCTTCATAACCTAAACTCTACAAAACGCTTTTTCTAAAAATACATTAAAGATTATTCTTGTTTTCTTAAATATAACTTGCTTTTTAGATAATTATACCCTAAAATTAGTTGGTTTCAAATAGAAATACTTTTGAAGAAAAATAAGCCTATGAACATCATATATTTTATTTGCGGATTTCTTGTTGGGGTTGGATTAGTTCTCCTAATTAATTGGATACGGAAAAAAGATGCACAGACTATTGCACAAGCATTGGTTGCCCAAACCGAAACTCAAAAGATGCAGGATGTTGAAGGATTATTGAATCGTATTAAAGATTCGTTTGGGGCAATTTCACTCGATATATTATCGAAAAATACCGAAGCATTTTTGAAGCTCGCAAATGAAACGTTATCAAAACAAACTCAAATTGGTGAAAAAGAACTCGAAGGGAAACAGAAACTCATTGACCAAACATTACAATCAATGAAATCGGATTTATTAAAACTGCAAGATTTGGTTACCCAGTTCGAAAAAGACCGAGAACAAAAGTTCGGTGCGTTAGCCACACAATTACAATTAACCGCAGAACAAACCCGCAGACTATACGAAGTAACCGGTCAACTCCAATCAGCATTAGCGAGTTCTAAAGTTCGTGGACAATGGGGAGAACGAATGGCGGAAGATGTTCTTCGTCTAGCAGGGTTTATTGAGGGAATAAATTATTTCAAACAACAAAAGCTTGAAACTGGAACCACTCGACCGGATTATACGTTTTTCTTGCCGCAGGGATTGAAATTAAATATGGATGTCAAGTTTCCGTTGGATAACTTTATCCAGTATATGAACGCTACAACTGATGCTGAGAAGGAAGCATATAAAAAACAGTTCTTAAAAGATGTTCGGTCTCGAATTAAAGCAGTAACTACTCGAGATTATATTAATCCTGAAGAACATACCGTAGATTATGTTCTAGTATTTATACCCAACGAACAAGTCTATGGATTTATTCATGCTGAAGACACAACTTTACTTGATGATGCGTTGAAAAATAAGGTTATTCTCTGTTCGCCAATAACGCTGTATGCGATTTTAGCGGTGATCCGACAAGCAGTAGATAATTTTAATTTAGAAGAAACTGCAACGCATATCCTATCACTTCTCGGAACCTTTTATAAAGAATGGCATGCATTTTTGAATACGTTAGAAAAAATGGGAAAACGCATTGAAGATGCTCAAAAAGAATATACTGCGTTAATCACTACTCGAAAAAATAAACTGGATAAAGCGCTCGCCAAAATAGAGGAACTACGAGTACAAAAACAATTACCGATACCCGAAATTATTGATACCCAACTCATTGAACAGGAGAAAGTATATGAAGAAAAATAGTCATGGTTTTACCTTAATTGAACTTTTGATTGTTGTAGCGATTATTGCGATTCTTGCTGCGATCGCGATTCCGAATTTTTTAGCAGCGCAAACTCGCGCAAAAGTATCTCGAGTGAAAGGAGAGTTACGAACAATTTCAACTGCTATTGAATCATACTATGTGGATAATAATAGCTATTTGCAGGACTGGCGGGCTAATCCTGGTGATTATCAAGTTAGTATCCATACCGAACTAACTACACCAGTATCCTACTTAAGTTCAGTTTCATTTCGAGACCCGTTTAGCGGATATGCAACTTGGAACGGTATGCCGATAAACTATAAGGTATTCAATTATAAGAAACTCGGCGGACCAGCAGTATCTCCCGGTGGATATTGGAACTGGGCGGATTTAGTGCCAAGTTGCATTGACCATAATGCATATTGCATCGAAAGTCTGGGTCCTGACCAGAAATATCAAGCGGTTGAATGGTATGATTACCGTCCTGATGATGACGCTAACCAAATCTGGCGGATTTACGACCCGACAAATGGAACAATTAGTGTCGGGGATATCTGCCGATTAGGTGGTAGTTCTTTCCACGCAACACCCTAGATTTTGCAGAAAGTAATGTCCAAACCCTAATTCAATTCTTGTAAAAGAATGTCACCCCAACAATAGCAAGAACATGGTCTATCTTCCATGTTTTTACCGATATAATCATTTGGATTTATTAAAGTTACATATATAATTTACAACTTCTACATTAAGCATAACAATTCCGCACTTATATCTGGAGTTGAACCCGAATTGAACCGATCAATTCGGGTTTTTCTCCGTATCGTCATACAATTCATGGTTAAGTCAACGACTAAATCTATTCTCGATATTTATGAGATTTCTTTTAAATATATTATCCCGCTGTCCGAGTTCAAAATCTATATAATATTCACACCCGAACGCAACGATTGTAACTAATAAAACAAAAGTACTACCTTTGCACAAAAGTGGTCTTTGCTAAATCTTTACTTATGGGACAACTATCTGCGGTCGGATTCCATTTAATATATCATCAGTTACCATAATTTTATACTACCTCTGAGGATTCGAGTACAGAACTATATTGTTCTTCAAATAACCGTGCATAATATCCATCCTGATTTATCAGTTCATAATGGGTTCCTTTTTCAATAATCTTACCATCATCAAGAACAATGATTATATCTGCATTCATAACCGACGACAACCGATGCGCAACAATAAAACAGGTTCGGTCAGCCATAAGTTTATCGAGAGTCTTCTGAATTTTCGATTCCGTTTCTGCATCTAATGAGCTGGTACAATCATCTAGCAGTAGAATATATGGATTGGTTAATAATGCGCGGGCTAATGCCAATCGTTGTTTCTGTCCTCCAGATAAAGTGATACCCCGTTCTCCGATTTCCGTCTCATATTTTTTTGGCAGCCCTTCGATAAACTCATGGAGTTCAGCAGCTTTTGCTGCAGCGATAATTTCTGTATCTGTCGCATCCATTCTCCCATATCTGATATTAGAACTAATCGTTCCGGAAAACAAAAAACTTTCCTGCGGAACGAAACCAATTAAACGCCGTAAATTGGATATTTTTATATCCCGAATATCATACCCATCTATGAGAATAGCACCTTTCGTTACATCATACAAACGGAGCAGTAAACTCAACAAAGTGCTTTTCCCGCTTCCGCTCGGACCAACGATGCCGACCACGGTACCAACTGGGATATCCAAATCGATATTTTTCAAAATTGGATTATCATCAAACCGATAGGTAAATGATACTTGTTTGAATTGAATGCGGTTTTTGACTGCGGATAATTCAATGGAGTTTGGTTTATCCAAAATCAATATCGGTTCATCAAAGACCTCAAATATCCGATTGATACTCACCATAACCCATTGGATAACTGTATTAATTTGTGTTAACCGAACAATTGGCCCGTAGAGATAGATAATCGATGATTGGAACGCAATAAAGCTCCCTAAGGTTAATTGTCCACTCCGAATTAGTAAGCCACCGTAACCGATGATTATTATTGTTCCGACCCCGCTAATAATTCCAGCTATCGAACTTAACGAAGTATTAAGCATGGTATTGCGAAGATTAAATTTTAAATAATCCTTAATTTTCTGGTCGAACCGACGAATTTCGAATTCTTCCTGCGCAAATGATTTAACTAATCGAACAGCACTAAGCCGTTCACCTAATAATCCATACATCTCAGATACTTTCTCGCGAATCTTACGACTTATTTCTCGAATATGTTTAACAAAAAAGTTATAGTTGAATACATAGAACGGTAATACCGTCATCGCCATCAAAGCTAACTGCCAGTTAAACCAAAACATAACCCCGATAACCGCAATCACCATTATAACATCGGTAAACATCGTGATAAATCCACCGGTTACTAAATGCTGTACCGTAGCAACATCATTCATAACCCGTGCCATAATTTTTCCCGTTAACCGCTGATCGAAATAACTCATCTGGAGTTGACCGAGTTTTTCGTGTAATCGACGTCGAAGATGGAATACCACCCGTTGCCCGAGAAATGAAATAATGTATTGCAACGCAAAAGAAATAAGTCCTCGAGATAAATGGATACTGATAAACCCGAGCAGAACAATTAAAAGCAATTTGTCATCCTGATGCGGGATAACCTGGTCAACCAGCATTTTAGTTAAAAACAGCATCGGTAACCAAAGAAACGTCACCAATGCCATCAACACCGATGCCTGCAGTATCATAACCCAGTATGGTTTGATGAACTCTTGTAATAACCTCACAAAATTTTTCATAAAATCTCACCTTATCTCTCCCATCCGACGACTGATTGACTTCTTCGCTTTATCTATTTACCTGCAGTAGCTATCTTAAACGGTATCGTAAACTGGCGTTTATATAACGTTGCATAAAACCCATTTGGTTTCTTAACTAATTCTTGATGGCTTCCTATTTCGACGATTTTCCCCTTATCCATAACAACGATAATATCGGATCTAATAATCGTTGATAATCGGTGCGCTATAATAAAGCAGGTTTTTCCGCGCATAACGTTAGACAACGCTTTTTGAATTAAAGCTTCTGATTCAGAATCCAGCGAGGATGTAGCTTCATCCAAAATGAGAATTGCTGGTTCTCCAACCACTGCCCGTGCAATCGATAGCCGTTGTTTCTCACCTACTGACAATTTTATTCCCTCTTCACCGAGTTTTGTTTCATATTTTTCCGGTAACTTAGAGATAAACTCATGGATTTCAGCAACTTGCGCTGCTTTTACAACCTGTTCATCCGATGCTTCCGGTTCACCATATCGAATATTTTCTTTGATTGTTTCATTATACAACGCTGGATCCTGTAACACCACACCAATCTGGTTCCTTAATGAAGCTAAGGTAATATCTCGGATATCATAACCATCAATAGTAATTCTTCCTGCGGTAACATCGTAAAAACGCAGCAAGAGACTAGTTAATGTAGTTTTTCCACAACCAGTATGACCAACTAAGGCAACTATTGTTCCAGGTGCGATGTCGAGATTGATATCATCTAATACCTTTTGGCCGGGGAGATATTCGAATGAAACATGCTCAAAGGTGACTCGTCCTCTGATTTTCGGTAATGTTATGGCATCTTTTTTTTCTTTAACCTCTGGAGCAGTATCAAAAATTTCGAAGATACGTTGGAGCGATATTCCTGCTTGCTGAATAGTATTAGCAATTTCAGTTAATCGCGCAGTTGGGCTATATAGGTAAGCTGCCCATGCGGAAAATGCCATCATTTCGCCAACGGTCATCTGCTGATGTAACACATTCCATGCACCAAAACATAAAGTTACCGCACTCCCTACCCCACTAATAATTCCTCCGATACTTGAGAACGTCATCCCGAGAAACGCTGCATGCATATTCATATCTAAAGCCTCACGACTATCAGCAACAAATTCTCGAGTTTCGAATTTCTCTTTGGAAAAAGTCTTAACAACCTGCATTCCAGAAATCCGCTCTTCTAAATCCGACATAATCTGATCCATTTTTTCACGAACAGCTCGATGCGCTGCACGACGGCGTCGTTTAAAGAATCGAAAGTTAGCCGCATAGAATGGAAGGAAAGCAAATACTGTTAATGTCATCATCCAATTCATTTTGAATAGGATTACCACCACAAATATCAGCGTAAATAAATCGGTAATAACGCTAATCGTTGCACCGGTCATCACATTCTGCACCATGGTAACATCATCCATCATACGGGAAATAATCGCACCGGTATTCATACGGTCATAGAAACTTAAGGAAAGCTGTTGTAACGTTTTATACAATTGTAGGCGAATATCATAAATCACCCGCTGACCGATATAGGTTATAGTATATGAATTATAATACGAGCAAAATCCTTGAATAATAAATATTCCGAACATAACTAAACAAAGAGGAATAAGCCAATCCCAATGCTGTTTTCCGATGATGTCGTCAATAAAGAACTGTAACAGTTTCGGCATTAAGAGATTTAATGCGGTTAACAAAAAGGTCAGAAAAATCGCTAAAATGATTTTTTTCCAATATGGCTTAAGAAAACGGATAAACCGTAGGGCAAGATAGTTTGTCATAAGTGAACTTTACACAATGCAGATCCAACTATTCGATTCATTCGCAATAAATAACTATATCATAAAACGCTTAATGGATTGTGATAGTTATAATCAAGGTTACTTTTATCTCTTTAGAATTTATTTCTAGTGTATAATAGGCTTTTGAAATAGGGTTGGTTTGACGTGTTGAATTTTACATTAATCAATCTTCACCAAGGTAAGCATATTTAACTTGCGGATTTTGTAAAAGGTTAGACCCGGTATCGTTAAGCACGACGTTCCCGGTTTCAAGGACATACCCGCGATGTGCGGTCTGTAGTGCCATTAACGCATTTTGTTCGACTAACAGGATAGTAGTTCCATGGCGATTAATCTCTTGAATTATCCGGAAGATAATTTCAACGAATTTCGGCGCTAATCCGAGCGATGGCTCATCTAAAAGTAATAATTTCGGCTGTGCCATTAATGCTCGAGCAATTGCTAACATCTGTTGTTCTCCACCCGATAAGGTTCCACCTAATTGATATCGTCGTTCTTTTAATATCGGGAACAACGTAAATATTTTTTCAAGGTTGTGCACAATTTCAGTTTTATTTACTCGGGTAAATGCGCCCATTAGCAAATTCTCTAATACCGTTAATCGCGAAAAAATGCGTCTCCCTTCAGGAACATGACAAATGCCAAGTTTAACTATTTCATCCGGTGATTTACGACTAATCTCTGTTCTTCCAAACCAGATAGAACCCGCACTCGGTCTTATCAACCCGGAAATAGTTTTTAATGTAGTCGATTTTCCAGCGCCATTCGCACCAATTAACGCAACAACCTCTGTTTCAGCGATCCTGATATCTATCCCTTTAAGTGCACTGATATTTCCGTATTTAACCTCCAAGCCTTTTAGCTCTAACATACCAATACAGATTATATAAAATATATTTAATATTAACCTGATTTCCCAAGATAAGCTTCAATAACCCTTGGGTCTTTTCTAACCTGCTCCGGGGTACCTTCAGATATCTTAATACCATAATCAAGCACTGCAACCCGATCGGAAATATTCATCACCACTTTCATATCATGTTCGATTAATAAAATAGTTATTCCCTGTTCTCTGATTTTTAACAATAATTGCATTAAAGACGCGGTTTCTTGGGGATTCATACCAGCAGCAGGTTCATCTAATAGTAGCAATTTCGGTTGAGTCGCTAACGCGCGTGCAATTTCAAGCCGGCGTTGGTCTCCGTAGGGCAAACTATTAGCTAATAGATTTGTTCGGTCAGCTAAGCCGACAAAACCTAATAATTGATAAGATTGGGCTATAGTTTCTTCTTCTTCCTTTTTCATACTTGGGAGCTGGAAAAGAATATGAAAAAATCCTGATTTCGTCCGACAATATCGAGCCACCATAACATTCTCTAATACGGTCATATTCGCAAACAATCGGATGTTCTGAAATGTTCTACCGATTCCATACCGTGTGATTTCATACGGTTGTTTTTTGAATAAATTATATTTCTTGCCATCAAAGTACATTTTTCCTGATGTCGGTTGATATAAACCAGTTAAACAGTTGAAAAAAGTTGTCTTCCCAGCACCATTCGGGCCGATGAGACTAACAATTTCACCGTGGTTGACAACTAAATCGACTTTCTCAACCGCAGCTAATCCACCAAAATATTTGGTCAACCCTTCGATTTCAAGTAATGCCATATATATAAAATAAGTCTGAATTTCGAATATCGAAATCCGAAATCATTAAATTCAATCTATATAATTTATTTCTTTTCTATCTCTGATAAGACTTCATCTTCAGCTAGTTTAATTTTCTCTTCAGTAGGATGAAGTTCGAGATACCGGCGTTTACTACCAAACAATCCTTGAGGCCGAAAAAGCATCAAAAGAATCATCGCTAGACCAAATAATAACATCCGATAACTTTCAAATCCGCGTAAACGGAGTAGTTCAGGTAATATCGCTAAAATAATTGCGCCAACAATCGCACCAGGAATACTTCCTAATCCACCAAGAACTACCATGCTGACTACAATTACGGATTCCATAAAAGTAAAACTTTCTGGGGAAATAAATCCTTGACGCGAGGCAAAAACACATCCAACTAATCCAGCAAATGTCGCTCCGAGTGAAAATGCTAGCCATTTCAACCTAGTCACCGGAATTCCCATAGTTGCTGCTGCCACCTCATCTTCTCGAATCGCTACCCAAGCTCGACCAATGCGGGATTGGTCAAGGCGTCTTACAATAAAAACGGTTAGTAAAATCAATGTTAAAATTAAATAATAAAAAAATACCTCAGAACTAAATATGATCGGGAAAAAATGAACAGTACGAATTAAAATTGGAGGAGCTAGATTATCCATCCCGCGTGGTCCATTCGTTACTGATTCCCAATTGTTCAGAATAATCCGAACGATTTCACCAAACCCTAGGGTTACTATCGCTAAATAATCGCCTCGAACCCGCAAACTAGGTATGCCGAGTAATAATCCAAAAACAGCGGTAATAATTCCGGCAATAGGTAATGCAACCCAGAAGGAAAGTGTAAAAAAAGTATTTAAAATCGCATAGGTATATGCGCCGATTCCAAAAAAAGCGATATATCCTAAATTCAATAACCCGGTAAACCCGAGAACAATATTTAAACCTAACGCAAGCATAACATAACATCCAACATCAAATAAAATATGGATAATATATAAATTCTGATACCACGCGTTACTTATCGCTAATGGGAAAATAAACACCACTAAATAAATTATCCAAATTTGGATTGCTCTACTCTTCATATATGGTATTTTTTTGTATTCTCCAAGTTTTTCCTGTTCTCTTTGCGAAAATCAATGTCCTTAGGTTTCCACTCTTCGGGGTTTACGACTTTTCCCCAAACAAACCTGAAGGTTTAAAGATTAATACAATTACTAATATTCCAAACGCAAAGGCATCTTTATATGCGCTCGAGATATATCCGGCACCAAAACTTTCTAATACCCCCAGTAATATGCCACCAAACATTGCGCCAGGTATATTTCCGATACCACCGAGAACGGCAGCGGTAAACGCTTTAACCCCTGCAATATATCCCATATCATATTTGACTACTCCATAATACATCCCAACCATAACGCCAGCAGCCGCACCTAATGCTGACCCGATAAAAAATGTTGTCGCAATAACTCGATTGATATTGATTCCCATCAGCGCTGCAGCATCACGGTCTTGTGCGGTTGCACGCATCGCTATTCCAAGCTTAGTTTTTTTGATAAATAACTCTAATCCTACCATCAAAAGAATACAGAAAATTATAATAAATATCTGAAGATAACTAATCCGAGCATTGTTCAACATAATTGCTCCTTCCGGAAAAATCGACGGAAATATTTTATTTTCTGACCCAAAAATCAGCATCGCTGCGTTCTGAAGCACGAGTGAAACCCCAACTGCAGTAATTAACGGCGCTAATCGCGGTGCATTTCGTAGTGGACGATATGCCAGACGTTCTATCGTTATACCTAACCCTGCACAAAATAACATTGAAACGATAAAAATTATTGGAAGGAGATATATCGCATTACCTGAAGCTATTAGTGTTGGACCAAATACTGAGACTACGAAAACACCAATATATCCTCCAATCATATAAATTTCACCGTGAGCGAAATTTATTAACTGAAGGATTCCATAGACCATAGTATAGCCCAAAGCAATGAGTGCATATATTGCTCCCAAAGTTAATCCATTTATAAGCTGTTGGATAAACATAATGTGAAAATAATCCTGATAGAATCCTATTGCTTAAATCATAATTTTACTCATAACAATACTTTGTATCGTTTACTTTTCTTTTAACATTAAGCTTGAGTGAATAAGTTCAACCAGTTCTTCTGGAGCTTTTGTGCTCGTGTCAATAACCAAATCCGCTTTCGCATAATATGGTATTCGTTCGTGCAACAACTCTTTAATGCGCTGTAACGGATCAGCAACTTGTAATAATGGTCGAGTCGTATCAGACTGTATTCGTTTATAAATTACCTCCGCAGGCGCAGTTAACCAGAGAATGATACCATTTGATTTCATTACCGTAACATTTTGTTCACGGAGAACAATCCCACCGCCTGTCGCAATAACTTGTTGGTTTTTTTGCATTATTTCTCTAATAACCGCCGATTCAACATCGCGAAAATAAGGTTCGCCAAATTTTGCAAATATTGTCGTGATAGACATTTGAAGTCTCTCTTCTATTACAGCATCCGTATCAATATAACTCCAGTTTAATTTTACGGCTAAAAGCTTCCCAATCGTGGTCTTCCCGGTTCCCATAAATCCGGTAAGGATAATATTATTTGGTTTTTCCATAATCTGATCGAATTAATTTTTTATATTTGTAACATACACCGTTTTGCAAAACCTGATTGAAATGATTTGAAATGATTGATTTTAACCTCTATTGTTAACTGCACCACCAATAGATCCTCATAACACCATATTTACTATATTATCTATACATAAGAGGTTATACCGTAAACTTTGCACAGCATTTCAATACTCAAAATTAATAAAGAATTATAGTGAAAAACGCTTGAACTCGTCTATATATTTTAGAAAATACTAGGGGTTTGATTAACGTCTTTATTCAGCAGAAAATGCGGAAAGTTCAACGGAAATTGGATAAGGTTCAATAGGAGTTGTACTATAAGCTGCATAACCATTTTGTGCCATGAGAACATAAACCGTTTGGGTATCAGGGTCATAAGCCAATCCACCAGAATCGTTTAGGTTGGTAATTGTTTCTTCTAACGGCGCAATAGCTGTTGTCATAGGTTTTCCATTAAATCCTAAAGTATAAATTAACGCACCAGTTGAATTAACGGTTGCACCATTATATGTTGTTACCGGTCCATAGGGATTGCAAGCGAATCCAATTAACCAATTCCGTTCCGAAACATAGCGTAAATCAGAAATCCCACTATTGTAAAATCCATTGTTATCGAATGCTGCATCATTATACCAATTCGTTCCGGATTTAAAATATCGGCGTAGACCCGAAGTGAGCCCTTTGGTATACACTCTATCACTAGTTTCTATTGCAAGTCCATATAATCCGTTAGAACCCACGTTAATTCCAGTTGGAGCAGCGGTTTCTAATAACTTGAACGTAGAACCATTCGATGTTGTGAATATATGAAACCAACCAGAAGAAATACCACTCGTAATATAAATTCTGGTTTGGGTTCCGGAACCGTAAACATTAATAACCCGTCCCGCTGGTGCTGATAATGAAGTTTGGCAAGCGAGATAACAACGAGCCGATTCATTTGCCCAGCGATATATTCGGAATGCAGATTGGTCGTAGTTACAAGCATAAATCACCCCGGTTGTATCAACATCAATTGCCATTAGATTTCGAATACCGGTCCCTATTCCATCATTATCTAATCTACCGATATCAGAACCGTCACGTGCACTAACAATATGGATCGTCGTATTTAAAAAATCAGTAATGAGTAAATGTTTAGTCATCGGATTTAATGCCATATCTCGATAATAATCTGAAGTGGGTATGAACCAACTCGGTGGATATCCGGTCCACCCTTCAACAGAATTGGTTAAATGCCTTTTCCACTTTACTGGTAATTTATGGATAGCCCGCGGTACTGGAATAAGTTGGACTGGCAAGCGATGAAATGGGTCAATTGCGCGGTCAATTACTACCGCAAGAATTTCGCGAGTCACCCCACTGTTTGGCAAATAGGTTGTTCCATCTGCCCAACCACGAGTATATCCACGTTCTTTAAAAACCTGAACAGCAGTAAATGCACTATGGGTACTGGAAACATCCGTAAAATACGGGATCCAGCTGGTTGGATTTCCGTATCCGGTTTGCTCCCATATAAACAATGCGAGTTCAGCTCGGGTTAAGGTATCGGTTGAAATAATATTTATATAATTTGAAGTAATACTATCGAATCCTAACGCTATTGAAACTGCTTGACCAGCATTAAATTTCGTTTGGATTTTTGTCGGATAGAAATAAGAATATTTTATCCAGCTTTCGGTACTATCTGTAGCCATAAAAACGCCCGATAATGAAGTCCGATTAATTGCTTGAAATGACCAACGAGAATCTTCAACATCGCTATATGGGAAAAGAGCAGCTCGTGCATCGAGTAAAACCTGTTGTAATTGACGAATATTTACCCGCCTCGGTTGAATGGCAGACAAGCAGGATATAGCAGCTGCAGCTCCTGCTGCTTGTCCAGTCAGGATAACTATTGGTTGGAGTCGAGTTGCACCGTTAACGATATGCGTTACTCCGATGTTCTTTTCTGCGGCCATAAATCCATCCATTTGTTTAGGAAGCAAACTCCCATAAGGAATTGTTAAGGTTTGATTCTTCGGATAATTTTCGCCCTGTATCCGAAACGGATTGTTTGTATCTGGATGGAATTTTTTATGATGATGGTCAATTGAATAATTACCTACTGCCACACTGGTCTTATATAGATCACCGGATGGTGTACCATATCGATCCGTCACATCCGGAAGTCGATACGTTACTGCACTAACCATTCTACGACACTCGCGAATATAAGGATAAAATGGTAAGTGGTCAGCTGTTGGATATTCCGTGGTATCCAAACCGATCGTTTTGGCACCATAAACATTTTGAATATAATACAGAAAACCTAACGTTTCATTCTTCGCGGAATCAAGTGCTATTAAACGTTGTGTCGGGGACATTTCTATTAAGTTTCCTTCCCAATCATTGCCGTGGATTGGCCAGTTAATCATAAATTTCCGATTCTGCAATTTTCCATAACTCATCATATAATTAAAATTATAAACCGTATGTAAATGGATCGTTATATCGCTTGTTGTTTCGAGAATACTTCCATCATATTTGCTAGCATCATATCCAGGCGGCTTAGGGATTAAAACTGTATCTGGTGCGTAATTTTTGAATATCGCACAATATGTTATATCCTGTACCAAGTCATCTGCAGTTGTCGGAGCCGCATATTCACCGGTATCAGATTGCGCTTCTCGGCCAATTTTATATTCCACACCGGCAAGTGGTAAAATATCGCCGTACTCAGTTGCATCAATGGTTACATGAGCATAAATAGTTATGGTATCATTGGTGTGCGTCTGAATCACTGCACCTAAAACAGTATTGGAACTTACCAACACTTGAACACAGGTGGAATTAAATAAAGTTGTTATTCGAGAAGTAGTCGAAACCAATTGCTGCCATGCGATATTTCCCACTTTCGGTTCAAAAGCAAAATCGGTAACCCAGCATCCAGTGTTTGTACTCGCAACACTTCCATAATAATTAGCGATGGTAGTACATACTTCTCTGAATAAACCTGTACGCAGTGTACCATTATTTCCATCAAAACAACTTACTCCAGCAGAACTCATCATTCCACCAAGCCAAGGAGTATTTTCGACTAATATAACACTTACTCCTAACCGAGCTGCTTGGATTGAAGCTGCAACTCCGCCGCAACCACCACCAATTACAAGTACATCAGTAGTGATGATACTACTTGCAGCAAATACTATAGACTGACTACATAGAACAAGAGTTAGGATCAATAAGAAAAATTTTCTAAACATTATTACCGCCTATTTTGGATAATTGAATTTTCCTGTTTTCGCAGCTATAACATCCTAATATTCAATCTTTTTAAGGAAATCGGCGCATTGTTCAGGATAAGTTATATTGATATAAATTCCGGTTCCGATTTCAAATCCTGCTGGTGTAGTAAGTTTTAGAATAATGACCATATACCAATGATAATACTTTGCATCTTCATCGCCGACTGGAGCAGAGCGAATGATAAAATTATAATCTGGATTATCTAATCCGAAATAAATTCTAGCTAAAATATCTTTAACGCATCGGGAAAAATCAGCTGTTTCAGATGCTGTAATATACGCAAATGACGCCCGATGTTGTTTCGGCATAATCCGGACTTCAAATGGTGTGCGGGATGCAAAGGGACAATATGCAACGAAATGTTCTGTCTCAAAAATAATCCTATCTTTCAATTGGATTTCTTCTGCGAGCATATCGCAATAGATACAGCGACTGTGTGTATCATGATACCGTACTGCTTGCTCAATCGGATTTCGCACATGTGGTGGAATTATTGGAGTCGCAATAAGTTGCGAATGCGGATGTTCTAATGAAGTCCCAGCTTTAATTCCATGATTCCGAAATAGATTGATAAATCCAATTCGGTCTTCTCGAGCAACGGATAAACTCCGCTCTTTATATGCCTGAATAACATCCTGAACCCCAGCGATATCCATCGTTGCTAACGTAACATTATGGTTGGGCGTTTCAATAATCACTTCTGCTATTCCATACCCGGACATTTTTAGAAACCGACCGACTCTTTCCGGCTTAAACTCTATTCCTTTTTGTACCGCCGCAAATTTATTCGGGACCACTCGAACTGACCAGTTTCCGTTTCGTTCTATGGTTAACGTTGCTGGCGGTGTTTTCGATTCATTTCCTGGGCAGAATGGGCAATCGGTTTTGTAAGGCGGTAATTGCGGTTTCCCCTCAATCTTCTTTTGAAAGTCTTCTGGACGTTTCGCTCGTTCTGTAGCGATAATCACCCATTCATTTGTTGCCATATTTTGTCTGAATTCCGGCATACGTATTTCATCTCCTCTCTAAGAATATTTCTCAATGTAAATCATAGCAAAGAAATCGGGGTTTTTCCATTTTATTTTATTACATTGGTGCAATAATGGATTATTGGATTATTCTATCTTGGTCTATTTGGTGTTGATTTGGAGTATATGGTTTCTTCTAAGCACAAGCAAAAATCATGAATGTTACTTTAAGGATCGTTCAATTAACATCTACCATCAATGAATTAATCCACATCAGCCGGACTTCTGGAAATATTTACCAATGATTATACGTTATGGAATTGCAATTGCCTTCTTGTTGCCCTAGCTATTCTTCGATTCCTATTTCTTTTTGAACCAAAAAGTGTTAAAATATAAGCTTACATAATTGGTTGCTAATCAATACTATCATTATCTAACTTCGGTATGCAAAAAGCGATTAAAATTATCATAATTATCTTCATATTTAGTTTAGCGTTTTTTATCAATTTCCTACTGTTAACCGATAAGGATAGTACCATCATCCAGAAAGTTATAGCCGCCCAGCTTTATCTCTTAGTTATTTTTGGTGCAGCATATTTTTGGGGAGTGACCGGAGCGTTAATTGTTCTCATTGGTGCGGTAGTTAGCCACGGTATCTTACTCTATAAAGAACCTGGCGTTTTAGTTATCCGGCAAGAACCCTGGAACCACCTTTTCCCTGTTGGGTTACTATTGTTTAACGCTATGCTTATCACCGCAATAACAAAATTAATTACTTTGCAAATCCAGGCTAAGTCTGATGTTGCTTTACAACGCCAACTTCAGGAAGACCGTGAACAACTCCGGAAATTAACGCAGACCTGTGAAAACCTAAAAAAAGATTTGTTGCATACTTCATCGTTAATCATTACTGTAGCTAATTTTGCGAAAAAAGTTAATTTAGCGGAATTAGCTGTACCGGAACATGATGAAACAACAAAAGGGAACAAACGGGTATCAGCTATTGTTAATGTCACGATAGAATCGCTAGCTAAATCGCCGAACACCAAGTATTGTGCGGTCTATCTATTTAATCCCCATCTAAATTTACTTGAACGAAAAGGAAGCGCCGGGACTCCGCTCCATGAAGAACCACCTGATAAAATCCCGTTAGGTGAAGGGTTGCTTGGCCGTGTAGCTGAAACTAGACAGACTATGCGATATGAATGGTCATCGAAAGATAGTTGGCAAACTGCCGGTGGTAAAACCTGGTTAACGGAAGTAACGTTTGCGATACCGATTCTATATCAGAATCAGCTGCATGGTGCAATTTATCTAGAAAAAAGCGGAGTCGAATTTCAAGATGAACGGCTTATCTCTGAAACCATAGCTGGGTTTGTCGGGTTAGCATTAGAGAATTCTGCCGTGTTTGGACGTAGTGAACAAATGGCAATTACTGACGGATTAACTAAATTATTTAACCATAATTATTTTATGCTCCGTTTAAATGAGTTTTTCCAAGCAGCGAGACGATATAACAATGCGTTATCAGTAATTATGATTGATATAGACCATTTTAAAGTTTATAATGATACCAATGGTCATCCATTAGGCGATATAGTATTAGAAGAAGTAGCGTATTTAATTAAAAGTAACACCCGCGAAACTGATTTAGCTGCTCGGTATGGCGGAGAAGAATTTGGATTAATTTTACAACAGACGGATTTATCCGGCGCTTGTGTTGTCGCAGAGAAAATCCGAGCGGCAGTAGAATCGCATCGGTTCCATAACGAAGAAAAACAGCCGAACGGAAATTTAACTATTAGTGTAGGTGTTGCAACTTTGACCGAACATACTTCATCTGCTGAACAACTTTTGAAAGATGCTGACGAACAACTCTATATGGCAAAACACTCCGGCCGAAATAAAGTTTGTGCGCAAAGTATCGGATAAGTCAACCGAGTATTAACAACTGACAAGTACCCAAGACTTCAGAGTTAACTTCGTTTTAGTATCAGGTACTTTTTATGAATTCTCACTCTGAAAAACCCATCATTATCCAAAGTGACCGGACGATTTTACTTGAAGTAGATAATCCGCAATATGAACTCGCTCGCGATGAACTAATTCGGTTTGCGGAGCTGGTTAAAAGTCCGGAACATATTCATACATATCGGTTAACACCTCTATCTCTATGGAATGCAGCGGCTGCCGGATATACTGCCAACCAGATTCTCGAACGACTTGCTCAATATAGTCGGTATGAAATCCCAGCAAACGTTGCTCGGGATATCATTGAATTTTCGGAACGTTACGGTAAACTTAAACTAATGAATGTTAATGGTCAACTTGCAATATGTTCAGCTGACCCATATTTAATTCAAGAAATCTGGCATCAAAAATCCGTTCAACCTTTTGTTACAAAATTACTCGATAAAAATACTATTCTCACCAAACCGCAGTTTCGTGGACATATCAAACAGGCGTTAATCAAACTCGGATTTCCGGTAGAGGATTTAGCTGGGTATATCACCGGAGATCCACTTAAAATAAGCTTAAAAAAAACAACGCAAACTGGAAAACCTTTTACCTTACGACACTATCAACAAGAAGCGGTTGATATTTTTTATGCGAATGGCTCGGTGGCTGGTGGTAGTGGTGTAATCGTGTTACCGTGTGGTGCTGGGAAAACTATTGTTGGACTCGGAATAATTGCCAAACTTCAATGCGCAACATTAATTTTAGCAACGAATGTTGTTGCAGTTCGCCAATGGTTAACAGAAATTTTAGATAAAACCGATATATCGCCAGATTTAATCGGTGAATATTCTGGTGAAATTAAAGAAATTAAACCGATAACCGTTGCTACTTATCAGATTTTGATCTACCGGCCGAATACCGCAAGTGATTTCCCGCATTTTAGTCTATTTAACAAAAAAAATTGGGGCTTAATTATTTATGATGAAGTGCATTTATTACCAGCACCGGTTTTTCGCATCACAGCAGAAATTCAAGCGCGACGTAGATTAGGATTAACCGCAACCTTGGTTCGGGAAGATGGCAAAGAAGACGACGTTTTCAGTTTAATCGGTCCGAAACGATATGACGTCCCCTGGAAAGAATTAGAGAAACAGGGTTGGATTGCTACCGCTGAATGTCATGAAATCCGATTAAATCTGCCAGAACATCTTCGGCTAGAGTATGCGATAGCGGATTCGCGAACGAAATTTCGCATTGCCTCAGAAAATCCGATGAAAGAACCACTGGTCAAGAAGTTGGTTGCGCGCCATAACAATGACCAGATTTTAATTATTGGTCAATATATTCAACAATTAGAACATTTTGCAAAAGAACTCAATGCGCCAATTATAACTGGTCAAACACCGAATGATGAACGAGAAAAACTTTATGCTGAGTTCAGAGCGGGAACGATTAAGTTATTAGTTGTATCGAAAGTAGCGAATTTTGCAATTGATTTACCGGATGCAAATGTCGCTATACAAATTTCCGGTACCTTCGGTTCTCGTCAGGAAGAAGCACAACGGCTCGGTCGTATTCTTCGACCGAAATTAGATGGTACTATCGCACATTTTTATTCAATTATCACTCGCGATACCAAAGAACAGGATTATGCAGCTAATCGTCAATTATTTTTAACTGAGCAAGGATATAAGTATACAATTTTAGACGCAAATGAAATAGAATAACCTATTTAATCACCGAATATTGAAAAAACAATACTTTAATTATTTTGGGAATATATCGAAACGACTTTGTTAATTAGTTATGAATCTCATTGATTGCCTGACGGTAGCGCCGATAGAATTTTTACAGTCAATTGCATCGTATCTCGGTGCAACGGTAAAATTCAACTCGAAATCAGATTTAATTCGGCAAATATCCATTCGATTACGGAATCCGAAGATTCTCGCTGAACTCATCGCTGGATTTAATGCAGAAACAAAACTAGCGCTCCGGTTAATGGTTTATCTCGGAGGCATCGCTGGATTACCAGTTCAACAATTACATCAGAGACTACTCGAACGAGTTCAAACGAATCTATTAACCCCAGAACAAATCATTCAACCTTTAATAGCTCATGGACTCGTTTATACCGGTTCAACAAAATCGCAGCATATCCCACGATATTTGATTCCTCAAGATATCCGGATAATATTAATCCCGATTTTAACCGCCGATATACAATCGCATTTAATCGCGGTTCCACAAAATGAAATTTACGGAGTGCAATTAGTTCAAACGTGGTCGATACTGCGCGATACGTTCAGTTTTCTTTCGTATGTAAGACGAACCCCGCCGGTATTGTCCAAGGAAACGCGCTTGTTTAAAAAGACTATTCAGGAAATCGAACGGCTGTTTGAAGTTAACGATAAACTTCCTTATCCTAAAGACGATTACCCAACTCGATTGAAATTAATTCTAAATTTCTGTCGGAGCGCGCAGTTCATCATCTCGGATAATCTAACCTGGCAAGTTAATGAACAATCGATATCTCATTGGTTTAGCTTAACAAAACTCGAGCAGTTAAAATCACTATATTTTTCTTGGATTAAGAATCACTTTTCAACCTTACCAGAATCAAGTGTCATTTTATCTATTCTCGCCGGATTGCCGGTATCAACTTGGATATCGATATCTTCTCTATTTGAGGTCGCGCGATTAATAATGCCAGATCAGCAATGGGAAAAATCTTATCGTGCAGAAATCAACTCGTATCTATTTCCTGGATTATTTCATCTTGGGTTCATTGCCTTGGGAAAACATAAAATATCCAACGAATCGCTCCTTGCGCTCACTGAGCTCGGTAAACATCTCCTTCTACCTGAAGGGAAACTGCCGATATGCGAACATAAACCCACGCTAATTTTACAGCCGAACTTTGAAATACTCCTTGATTCGAATTGTCCTTTGCAGATTCGGTGGGAAATAGAATTATTTGCTGACCCGATTAAAGTTGACCGGTATATAACTTTGCGATTAAATAAACGGAGTGTACACCGAGCACTCGAAGCGGAATATACCATAAAAAAGATTTTACGAATTCTACAATCACTTTCAGAAAAACCGCTACCCCAAAATGTAGTGTATACTCTTGAAGAATGGGAAAAACAATATGGAAAAATTTATTTCGCTGAGGTATTCCTGCTTCGTTGCGATAATGAACTTTTAGCGAAAGAAATCCAATCCTCAGTGAAATTTAAACCATATATACTTGGTGTAGTTTCACCAAAAGATTTAATTATTAATAGAAAACAATATCAGAAATTGGTTCAGCTGCTAAAAGAGGAAGGATATCTACCGAAAGCAAAAATTCAAAAATTTTAACTACCGATATGAATGGAAAAACGGAAAAAAATTAATAACTAAAAACTGTTGATGTTTCCTCCGGCATTCTTTCGTCCATTCATACTTCCGTTATCCTGCGGCGAGTATTGCCTGGTGTAAATCCAACTGCCCGTCATAAATCGCTTTACCAACGATGGCTCCGATAAGATTTGGACAGCCGAGTTGTTTGAGATTTTGAATATCATTAATAGTAGCAATCCCGCCGGATGCAATAACTGATATTCCAACATTACACGCAATATGTTTTATTGCAGCTAAATTTGGACCTTCCAGCATACCATCTTTACTAATATCCGTATAAATTATGGTTTTAACCCCGCTGTTTTCCATTCGTTTCGCTAAATCCAGTGCCGGTATATCGGTTTTCTCAAGCCATCCTTTAATCATCACACGACCGTGCCGCGCATCAATTCCAACCGCAATTTTCTCACCAAATCGATTACATGCTTCTTCCACCATTGCCGCATAAGAATACGCTATTGTCCCTAACACGACGCGCTGAATTCCTAACGATAATACTTGTTTAATACTAGCTAAATCGCGGATCCCGCCTCCGAGTTCAACCGGAATAGTTACAGCGTTAACAATGCGAACAACGGTATCTAAATTTTTCAAAGAACCGGTTTTGGCGCCATCTAAATCGACAATATGCAACCATTTCGCCCCAGCGGATTCCCATCGTTTCGCAACCGATACCGGGTCATCGGAATACACGGTTTTCCGGGAATATTCCCCTTGTTGCAATCGGACGCATTGTCCCTCGAGGATATCTATCGCAGGAATAATTTGCATTGGTTACAATGATTTAAGCGGTTTGAAGTTGATGGCAATTAGCTACCTACAACATATCTATTTGAACCCGCATAAATCCGCAGGTATCATCGTTTATTTAAGTGTAGCGAAATTCGCGAGAATTTGCAACCCGATTTTCTGGCTTTTTTCCGGATGAAATTGGGTCGCAAAAATGTTATCTTTCCAAATCATGGACGTAAATGCTATCCCATACTCTGTGGTGGTTGCGATAACTGTATTGTCCTCCGGAATAACATAATAGGAATGCACAAAATAGACATATGCATTATCCGGGACACCCTGCAATAAGGGATTATTGGGTTTCGTTTGTTTAATTTGATTCCAACCGATTTGCGGTACTTTGACCGAATCTGGGAATCGATCAACCCGACCAGGAATAAGATTTAATCCTTGATATCGTCCGCCTTCACTACTCTCGGTAAATAGAAGTTGTAGACCTAAACAAATTCCAAGCAACGGTTTCCCAGTTTGGATTGATTGCATGAGCGGCTCGATAAACCCCGTTTGGTTCAATCCATACATCGCATCTTTAAATGCACCAACTCCAGGAAGCACGATATGCGAAACATTGTTCAACTTATTCGCATCAGAAATAATCTCTGCAGAAAACCCGAGTTTTAGAAACGCTTTCTGCACACTCTGCAAATTACCCATACCATAGTCTATAATTGCTATCATACATACCAAACCCCTACGTTTTACAGTTTATGACTCCGAACTTCGGACTTTGGATTGAGAATTGATTTCATCGTTTCGATTTTATTTTCCTTGTTTAAATAATCTAAAGTAAAGATAATTACGCCGGAAGATGGCTCCGCTAACCCTGCTGTTAATACCTTACTAAATTCCATATTATCTATTGTTTCAGGAATACTACACGCTTGTACTATCGGAACTACCGGTCGATTCGTTAAATCAGCTAAATATTTAGTGATATCGGTTATCCAACCGATTTCGTGCCCGCACATTTTATGATATACCATAGGCGAAAAGATATCGATCTCTTTTGCTAACGCGCGGTAATCCTGTGCGATATATTCAATAATTGCATAGTTGAAATCAACCTCCTGTTCTCGCCAGGGAACACCGAACATTCCCACTACGATTTGCGGGTTTTCCTGCTTAATTACCTTTCGTGCTTGCTGAACGAAACTGGTTATCTGTTGACATCGCCATTTATTCCATTCATCTTTTTTAACGGTCACCAACCATTTTGCCGTATCAACTACGGAAGTTAAATGATTCGGAATTCGAATCCCTGTTTCTTTCTGAAATTTGTTTAAACATACCCGACAAAAACAAGTTCGGTCGAACCGCGGCTGTTTCACTTCCCAATGACACGGATATCGAATAAAATCCAACCAGATACCATCAACCTGATAATTCCTACACAACGTTCTTATCTGGTTCAACTTTTCTTCTCGCAACCAATCTTGATTCGGACATACTCCGGCATACCATTGGTCTTTTTCTAGCGGAATCCCTTTATCAGTAATCGGTCTTGACTCTGGATGTGATTTCCAATATTTTTCTCCGGCGAAAATCGCTATTTCTGCATAAACCGAAATTCTTTGTTTATGCAATGCGGCAACTAACTCCTGATTTTCATATCCGCCAAAAACTGCGGTTATCCCCCAAGATTTTAATTGGTCGGCGACTTGTTCCGGTGTTAACCCTAGAAATTGACTTAAATCAGATTTTAATCCATAAATGGCTTTCATTGGCAACAGCATTTCCCCAAAACCCCTACCCGACATAAAAATTAGCCCAAAAAAGATTAACCATATTATTATAAAATACATCGGGTTACTTTTATTAATTTTTGTTGATTTTGCATGGTTACTATGCATTTAATGAGAACGAATTTGTACTGGCGTAACTACGAACGAGATAATATCTCGTTCGTAGACACTCCACTATTAAATCACAAATACAGGGTTTTTAATTTTCAACCCAAGCAACTTGAATCGCAACATAACTATATATTCATTTATATATTGATTAATAGCTAATTACGGTAACTAATGGAATATGGTCAGATGTAGTTGATGGGATAGTAAACGATTTAATAACCTTAACTTCTTTAGGCACAAAAATATAATCTATTCGTTCAAAAAGATTTCGCGCCGAAAACGTTAACGCTGGATTCCCGACTGATGCCGCAGAATCAATATATCCTGCTGCGAGTATAGGTTTAATAACATCAAATTCTTCTTGATAGGTTCCATCGCGTTTCGCTTTATCCGGGTCGTAATTCATATCTCCCAGCAGAATTTTGATACTGTTCGTTCTATCCTGTTGCATAATTTTCATAATCATTTGAATCTGGTTTACTCGGTCAAGAGCGCTATTATGCTGTAGATGCGTAACATAAATCGAAAATAGCTGTTTTCCGATTTTAATCCGTGCATTTAAACACGCTCGATTCTCATATCCTAGTTGGTTTGGCAAATCGAAATTCCGCACCTGTTTGATCGGATATCGGCTTAGCATCGCATTTCCATATTCTCCATGCGGATTCCCGTTTGTTGTTGTTCGTTTCGCGTTCCCCCATTCGATATATCCGGCGCTACTTCCGATAGCGAGCGGATCAGCATCTATCGTTGAACCGAACGCATAATAGTATCCGGTAAATCCAGCCAATTCTTTGGCTAGATTCAAATAATTAGTTCTTGAATTTGTCGGGGAGCCGAACTGATTATCTACCTCCTGTAGAGCAACGATATCCGGAGTTGCAGATAGAATCGTTTCCGCTACTTTCTTAACATCTTCTCGCGTCGGAATATATTCACCGAACCGATAACCATCTGGAACGCAGATATGAATGTTATAACTCATCAAAGTTAACTGCTTCATGTTCTTCTCCTCGTTCGCAAATGATGAATTTGGTAGGAAATTCAACCCTGATACTACTGATATCATAAACATCGTCGTGGATTTCATATGCTTTTGAAACCCTGCATCTATACGGGGTATATTTTGGAAAGTAGAGTTTTATTTAAGATTAGCTACACTATACTCATAATAGCTTGGGGCATCGAATCCACCAAGTCTAGAATACGCCGAAAATTGTCGCAGCCATTGATAATCCCGTTTCGTTTCCTTCCGGGAACCCATATCCGCATGCGTTTGAATTATAATCGGATATTTCGCTCGGTTCCGAATTCGGGAAACGTACGCGTTTGCATACGCTAAAATAAAATCCGGTTTTAAATCCGGTTGCGTCCAGTCCTGCCAAGCATCTTGTATGGTTATCGCATCCGGTTGAACAACATCAATAATCTTTTCCAAATCCTGCGCTTGATATTCTCGAACCGCATCAAGTTTAATTCGACAATCGGATAAATACATCCCGAACGTTTTAATCCCCGGTCGAGCTTGTTTTGCCGTATCAAACAACTTTTTTGAAAATGCAGTGATGGTATCTATCCGAAACTCAATCCATTGTTCATAAAGGTTCCTATTGTCTGGTTTTGTAAAATAATATTTATTCTTTTCATCGAACATATCGCGCGGATTTACTCCGGTAAATCTCCTGAATTCTTTCACACAACTATCGCATAAACAAGCATAACCGCCTTTCGCTGGATTATCTTCATACGGTCCGCCCCAGACTTCAAACCACGGTTCCGCTAATTGAATCCCGTCATATGGAACCCGACGAAGTGTTCGTTCAATTCGAGCGCACATAAACTTAACAAATTCCGAATGATTCGGACACAAATATACCCGCCAATCATATTTACTCCCACCACTTAATAGCCGTTGTCGCCATTCTGGATGTTGTTCATATGCAGCGAAATCAGTGGTTGGGAATATCTGAAGAACACATCCCAGTCCTTCCTGATGGAATGCAGTAACAATTTCCAGCTGAGTAGCAATCGGGATATCGGTAACGATAACTAGCCGAACCGCAGTAAATCCAAATGATTTGATGTCTTTCGCCCATTCATGCCAAGACTTAGGTTTATAAAATTCGAATAACGGGTCGATACTAATCGTTGGTCCGAATATTCCTAATGAATCAGTAAACCCGAGCTTTTTTATGATTACAGGACTATATACTTGATCTGGCTTAATAATTCGGATTGATTTCAAGTCAGAAGTATCTAGATGTTTATTCTTTACATTCCCTATCAGCTTAAATGCAGTAAATGGTATTATGACTGATTTCTGCGGTTCTAAATCTGTTTTTTGATATTCCCAGATTTCGTTATCGAAATCAACAAGCTGTATTGTTTCAGGTTGATCCATCTCTAGATATATGGCTCTATATCCGCTCGCATCAAGGTTTATCGGATATTCTCGCGTAACTACATTAACCGCTTTCCAATGATATATATTTTGATTTGTTGCAACAACTAAAATATTATTCGATTGACCCATAGTAGTAACTTCTGATATAAAAAGTAATAAAATTACTATAATACTAAATGTTTTTTGCATTAGAGAATTATTTTCTTTAATCCATCGAAACCAAAATAGAATCCAAATCCGATAAGTATTATCCCGCAAATACCTATCATTACACGGTATGCTATGTCATTCATAATTTTCTTTCCCGCCGCAACCGCTGTTGATACTGCGGTATACCAGGCAAAATCGGATGCTATATGACCGAAAAAGAAAAATATCAAACCAAGCATCCCAATGTCCCATGCTTTCAGGATTAATGCTAATCCGATACTCGCCCACCAAATGAACCAATATGGATTTGCGAGACTTGTGATAATTCCGTCAATAATTGACCGGGAAGTATTCTTCGGTTGACTGATCGAAAAAGACAACGTAAGCGATTTCACGTTTCGAATCATTCCAAATCCCATCCAGAGTAGAATTGCGCCGCCGAAAATTCCGATAACTGCAGTAACACTTTTAATAAGCAATAATTTTCCTAATCCAAAGCCAACTGCTAAAACTAACGCGGATTCTAAAATCGCATGACCGAGAACGACTAACGGTCCAGCAATAACTCCCTGTTTCGCAGCGTGACTTATCGTTACGGTAAACATCGGACCTGGCATCATCGCTCCGGACAACCCAATGATAAAAGAACCAAAAAATATCAAGAGTAAATCAGACATACTCTCAAAAACTCCAAAACCTAAATCTAAATTCTATATTTCTCGCAAAAACAACCACTTTTATACAAAAATCATAGTTATATTTTATGGTTGGTTGGAGTTAATTATTGTTAGCTAACTTGCCAGAACGTCTTTAATTTATAATAGTTTTTCTAGTAAGGAAGGGTGTGCGGATGGGATTACCACTGAACTGACTAATAACCCTTGATCTTTCGCATACTGGGAACCAGCTTCAACCGCTGCTCGAACTTCAGCAACCGTCCCGGCTAAGCAGACAAACGATTTCCCGCCAAGTCCGCGCGCGAGTCGGACTTCAATCAATTTTACATTTGCGGCTTTCGCCGCTAAATCTGCTGCAGCAACGGAAGCGGCTATTGAAAATGTTTCAATAATCCCAACCGACTGGATCTCATTTAGGTTAATATCAGTACTTGCGGTTAATGCCGGAAATATATCCGGATGAACATTGGCAATAACTAATTCATCAACTAACTCTTCCCGACCAAGCGCAGCTCCAGCACGAACCGCTGATTCTACCGCCGCCACTTCTCCGCTCACGACAGCAATATATTTCCCAGGACATAATGTTCCTGCAATAATCAAATCTACCGGAGCGGTTTTAACCATCGCATCAGCAGATTCGATTCCTTTCGCAATACTTCTAAACTCTAATAACCCGATAGATTTATGCATAAAATCTAAATAAAAGACGTTAGGTTTAACTATGAATTGTACCATAGATATCAACTAAAGATAAATATATTTTTGCCTAATTCAAAATCAATCAAACATTAGCCTGAAAAGAATTTTTAACTCTAAATGGTTACCAACCGTGTGCTCAGCACCGTTGGAAATTAGTATTGCACAATTCCTTCTTGTTAATATCCGTTGATTCAGATGATTGATACTAACCTAGATATTTATGACTGGATTGTGATAGATAACCGTAGACCGTTAGTCCCGAATGGCATGATATTTCTTCTCCGCCCTAACGCCGCTGTGGTCTATCTTTAGGTTAATCTCCTTCGTCCCCACGAAATCTATCGTGAATTTCATTAAATCTAATCAATCTATCACTAAACACTTGACGAATGACTGACTTTTGAGTAAGATAAAGTGTTATATTTTATCGACAAATTCATTTTTTAGGAGAAATTTTTTATGCGATTTCATTTAATGCTAAACATTTCCGCTCGTAACTTATCAAGACTACGGCTGTTACGTACGATTTCAATAACATTGTTCGGCTGCGTTATCTTTGCTATTTTGGGTTTTCCAGCATTCCAATTCGAATCGAATTTCGGTAGAAATATGAACGGTGCTCAGTTTGTTACGGTCGCACCTGATGGAAAAGTTTGGGTTGCCGCATATTCCGACCATGAAATACGAATATATATGCCCGATGGACAAGAAGCGAGCTTTTCACCAATCAATTCTGGACTCGACCATTTAGGTAATGCGGTTAAACTCGAAAATCCATCCGGAATTGCCATTGATAAACAAGGAATAATTTATATTTCTGACGATGCAATGATCAGCCCGAAACGAATTTATAAATATAATGCCTTCGGAACAGCATTACCAGGGATAACCTTAAAATATTCACTCGGCGATATAGCTATATCCGATTCCGGACATATTTTTATCGCTGAAAAAACCGGTAACGCATTTCATGTTCTAGATGCTGATGGAAACGAACTAGAAGGGAGTCCAGTTACTATCGTTGGTAGTCGGTCAATGTTTCGCGGTATCACGGTTACTCCAGACGGCGCAACGGTCTATATTACCGCTGAAAACCCCGGGGAAGTATTAAAATTCGCTGGCAAAATTTCGGGTAATCGCGTTCAATATCAACTTGTTGGAACAGTGGCTTCAAATTTATCTCGACCGGGAGCTGTTGAGCTGGATAAAGAAGGGAGAATTTATATCGCAGAAACCGGCGCTGATCGAATTAAAGTTTTCTCATCAACTGGTATTTTTGAAACGGATATTGTCGGCGGTACTCCCGGATTTCGTTCTCCGCGTGGGATAGCTATTACTCCTGACGGAACAACATTATACATCGCGCAGTTCACTAATGCTCCTCTCCAGAAATGGTCTACGGGCATTACTGCAACTTCATCTGCGGCACCGGTAACATATCGGGTGCAAATTGCCGCATTTTCTTCCGAAAGTAAAGCGAATGGAATAAAATCGCAATTAGCTTCGCTAGGTTATAGTGGAATTAATATTGTGTTTGATGGACAGTATTATCGCGTTCAGGTCGGTAATTTCAATACGATTGACGATGCGGTTAATCTAGCGAATGATATTAATGCTCGGCTCGTTTCACCGGATTTTAGTGGATGCTGGATTATGGATAGTAACCTAAAAGCAATTAAATCAGTCCCGATAACTGGGGTTACCGCAGCTCAACCGCCAGGAACACCTATTGGTGTTGGGAATTACTGGATTCAGATAGGTGCGTATCGAGTTGAATCAAATGCGCAAGCGGTTAAGAAAGCAATCGAGAAACTCGGATTTACTAATGTCGTTATTAATCAGGAACAGAATTATCAGAAAGTACGTCTTGGTCCTTTTCCGAGTATAACGACAGCGCAACGGATTGTTGCCGCGTTGAAAGATCCGCAACGTGGATTGGTGTTCCCGGGATTAACCGGTGATTTCTGGATTTTCGCTGGTGGTGCTGGTGGCGCACCACCGCCAGCGGTAACCAAAATCGTATACCGAGTATTCATTGCATCGTTTCCTGACCAGAAAGAAGCGTTATTACAAAAAGCAAAACTTGAAGCGAAAGGATTTTGGCCTGTTTTTGTTGAAGCTGAAGAACCACTATATAACCTGCTCATAGGTGCATTTAATTCAGAAACAGAAGCTGCTGGATTAATCCCAAAATTGAAAGCTGAAGGATATACTGATTTACGGATAGTTCGTGCCGGTGAAGTTCGACCGCAGATAGCATTAACTCCTGAGCAAGAAGAACAAAAGAAACGGGAACTTACCGCAATTGCAGACCGTGCAGAAGAGTTATTTGCAAAAAAACAATATGACCAAGCGATTCTCCAATTAGAACGATTGTTGCAACTTCAGGCGGATAATACGAAAGCAATTCAGCGATTGCAAGAAGCGCACGAAAAATTAAGCGAAGAATCACGGTTGGTGCTCGAAGAACAGAAACGACGAATTGCTGAAGAAGAAGCGAAACGAAAAGAGGTAGATGCATTAAATGCAAAAGCGATGAATTTATGGGAGCAAGCCAATTATTTAGCAGCAGTCGAAACTTGGAATCAGGTTTTAAGAATTGATCCCCGTGATCCACGCGCGACACTCTACATCGCTTTAGCGAAAGAACGTCTAGCACCATTACCGGATACTAAAAAAGAAGAATTGAAAGCTAAAGCGGATAAAACTGCAGAATTGGATAAAAAATATAAAGAAGCGCGTAACCTTTACGCATCCGGTGCTGCGCAGAGTGATATTGATATCATTAATCAAGCGATTGAACAATGGCAACAAATTTTACGCGAAGATCCAAACCATATCGAAGCAAAAGAAGCTATTGCAAACGCGGAATTAAAAATAAAAGAAATCGAACAGGCAAAAAAGAGCAAACTCTGGAATTGGATTATATATATAGGTGCGGGTATTTTAATAATAGCTGGCTTAATTTTTATTGTTCCAACAATAATGAAAAGTATACTATCCCGGGAACGGAAACCGAAACCAGTTAAAGTTAAAGCGGCAGTAGTCTCGGAATCTGCTCCTGAACCAGCCAAAGTGACACCAGCGCCGACAAAACCCACTGTTGCGGAAAAGAAGAAAGGATTTTCGTTATTTGGCGGAAAGAAGAAACGAGAACTGGAAGCGAAATTAGCTGCAGAACGAGAAGCTAAAGAACGTGAAGAACGAGAAAAAGCAGCTGCTAAACAGCAGGAATATGAAAAGTGGTACCAGAAAGGACTGGATGAACTGGAGCAAGGAAAATTTGAAGATGCAATCGCCTCATTTTTACAAGCAAGCCAGATTGATCCGAACAACCCTGACCCGAAACGGAAAGCAGAGTTCGCTCGCAAATCGCTGAAAACTCAACAGGAAGCGGAAAAAGAACGGCAAAAGAAAACACCTCCAGCACCCGAACCTACTTCGACAGCTCCACCACCACCTACTCCACCACCGACACCTACTCCTGTACCACCGACAGAACCGGTTGTAGCACCATCGGAAGTCACCGCTCCGATTACTTCGGTTAGTGCACCAACGGCTCCTGGCGTAATTTTCGAACAAGATTTTGATAGCGAATCATCTGGTATGCGACCCGCTGGGTGGAACGGCGAGTTTGCTTATGCAACGATTCAGGTACAAAACTCAGTTCGTGCAAATGATACTGGAAACGCATTAAAATTTGAAAAGAAGGAAGGAAGCGGGTCAACGCATTATCGCTGTCGGTTCCCGAATGCGACCGGGAAATTTACCATTGAATTCGATTTATGTTGTGAAAAGAAAAATAAATATTTTTTAGGTGTATATCTTGAAGCGGACGAAGACTTCCGGAAAGCAGTACATACGGTTATCCATACTCCGGAAGATGGAACCCAAGCTAGTTTGCGGCTCCAAGGCGAATCAGTGCCGTATCAGTTAGGGAAATGGGTTCATATTAAGTATGAGGTTGATTTAACCAATGCGGTAGTTAATGGATATGTAGATGGAAATAAGGTAGTTACTGCAGCTCGGGTTCCAGGAACTCCAGAGGCATTAAACACGATTTCGATTCGTGATAATCCTGCTACAGTAGCGGTATTATATTTGGATAACATAAAAATTTCTAGTTAACCATAATATTCTCTAATTCGGTGCATAGTAGAAAGCATGAAATATATAGTATTAGTATTACGCACTTTATACTTTGTACCGGCAAAAGTCTATGGCTGTTATCCCGCAAGAAGTTATTGATAAAGTAAATAACAAATTAACGGCTGAATTGGTTATCGAGAAGATCGGGGTTAATCTTGCCACATGCAATATTGAAGGACAGACGATAAAATGTTTTTGTCCGATTCATAAAGAAAGTATATTTCGTTCTCTCAGTATTTATAAAGACCAGTTGCGATTTAAATGTGCGTATACACTCTGTCCAGGAAATAAAGGTGGAACGCTGCTCGATTTATACTGCTTTTCAACAAAACAACCGTTAGCGACCGCTATACTTTTCTGGGCAAAAGAGTTGAAAATAGAAGGACAACTTCCCGCAACGGATGAACTTATTGCTGATGCGATCGCGAGAGCAGAGTCATTAGTCAGTGCAGGTAAACGGGAAACAGCGATTCAAGAATTTCAAGCATTACTTGATTTTGCGCCGACAAACTGGTCGTTATGGCAGCGGATTCTTGATCTATATAAAGAAACCGGGCTGATTGACATTGCGGTTGAACGAGCGTTTTATGCGGCAAAATTAGCCGATGAGAAAAAGAACCGAAAACAAGCGATGGTTTTCCTTACGCAGTTAATCGAATGGAACCCAACCCACCTGCTCGGGAACGAATTACTCGCTGAACTTTATCTCGATGAAAAACAAACGGAAAAAGCAACCGAGTTGTGGAAAAAAATTCTTCCGGTATACATTGAGCAGAAAGAATATCAATCGGCACTCCAAATCATTGAGAAATTAATTGATTTATATCCGGATCTAACGGAATATAAGCTCCAGGGAGCAGAATTATATGCCCAGGTTGGGCAGACTGACCAAGCAATTCACGTGTTAGAAAAACTGCTTACCCAATATCAATATCAAGCGAATTTTGAGGAAACCATTAAGGTTCTAACTCGGTTAACGGAATTAGCGCCGACCGAGATTAAGTGGCAGAAACAGTTGGCTGAAGCTTATATAGCGACTGACCAAACCCAAAAAGCGGTTGGCATATTACAGCAATTAGCTGACCGGTTTGCAAAACAGAATAAAATTGCTGAAGCATTGCAGGTATTAAACCAAGCGTTTCTTGCTGACCCAGAAAATTTATCGCTCGTCGAACAGCGTATCGAATTGCTACTTGCAACCAACCAAATTCACGATGCTGCTCCGCTAATGGAATATCTTGCAGAACAATATCTGCAGAAAAATGAACTGGATAAAGTTGCAGGAATATATCAGCGACAAATTGCATTGGTCCCGCAAGATACTGACCTGCGATATAAACTGATTGATGTCTATATCAAACTTGGGAAAAAAGAGTTGGCATTTGAACAGTATCAGCAATTAGTTAATCTCTATCTTGCTGAGAATGAACCAACTTCTGCTGTAGAGATTTATCAAGCGATGTTAAAATTATCGCCTGATGATATTGCTATCCATACCGCACTAGCGGAATTATATCAGAAGTTGGAAAAGTATAAAGAAGCAATTCAGGAATATCTAGAAATGGGAACACTGCTAGAAGCAAAACGCGAGTTTAATCAAGCGATTGAAAAATACAATCAGATTATTGCGATTGATTCGGATCATATTGGCGTCCGTGAAAAACTGATTACCATATATACGCAACTCAAACAACCGGATAAAATTCGCGAGATGAAACTCGCACTCGCACAAATATATCAGAAGAAAAATGAAATAGCAAAAGCGATTGCATTAGCGCAGGAGATTTTAGCGGACGAACCCAAACATATTCCAACCTTAAGTTTACTATTAGAATGTTATCAGAGCCAGAATAAACTGACGGAAGTAGCCGCCATCTACGATAAGTTAGCCCAAGCGTATGTTGATATTAAAGATATCAATAAAGCAGCGAATATGTATCGTCGGGAGTTAGAAATCACCCCGAATAAACCGGAGGTTCTTTTGAGTTTAGCAGAGTTGCTCACGGAATTACGCGCAATATCTGAAGCGAAAAAAATCTATACGCAATTAGGCGGCATTTTCGAACAAAAACGGGATTTCAAACGCGCAATTGAAACCTACGAATACATCCTTAAACTTGACCCGAACGACTTAACGACTGCAGAGACCTTAGTTAAACTGGAAGCTACCCATGCTGGTAACTATCCAACCTTGATGCCAGTGAAACAACGCGTAAGTCATATGCTCCAATTAGCCAAAATATATCTGCAGAAGAACCTTTTCTCAGAAGCAGAAGCCCTTGCTGAACAGATAGTAAGCCTAGCCCCAGATGAAGAATCGGTTTATCGTCTGCTTGCAGATACCTACCAGAAAACCGGCAGGAAAGATACCGCCCTGCAAATCCTACTAAAATTAGTTGATGTTTTACTTGCTCAGAAGAAGTTGGATTCTGCGATAGATGAATTACAGCATATTCTCCAGATTGAGCCGAATCATTTAGAAACGCGGAAAAAATTGGTTGCTGCATATCTGAATACGAAAAATTACCAGGAAGCGGGGAACCACTTGCACATTATCGCAGAACAATATCGTTCAGCACAAGACTTACCCAATGCTATTGCAGCTTATGAACAACAATTGAAACTATTTCCCGAAAATACCGAAATCATTACTAATCTCGCTCAATTATATACAGAAACCCAGCAGATTAATTCTGCAATCAATTTATATACGCAACTCGCGAATATTTACACTAAACAAGGGGAAACTGAAAAAATTGGTGAGATTTTGCGAACCATTGTTTCCCTTGATCCAGAAAACCCAGAACGGCGTGAGAAACTCGGTCAGTTTTATCTGAAATCGGGAATGATTCATGAAGCGTTACTTGAATACGATGCACTTGCGACGTTATTTGCGCAACAGAATAAGTTTGATGATGCAATTCGGATTTTTTTAACGATGCTGAATATTGACCCGAATAATCTGCAAATTCGAGTAGTAATTGCGGAAATGTATGAACGGCGGGGAGCGTATTCAGAAGCAATCGCACAATATATGGCAATCGCGCAGGCATATCTGCAATCAGGAGATACCGATAAATCGATTGCGATATATCAGCGCGCGATTGCGCTAGACCCGGAAAACACCATGCTGTTGGAAACAGTAGCGAATCTGCATAAAACCACGAAAAAGAAATCGAGTGCTATAGAAATTTATCAGAAACTCGCAAAAACCTATTTTGAAAAAGATAAAATTAATAAGGCGAAAGAAATTTATGAAACCATTCTCGAGCTTGAACCAGAAAATGTAGAAAGTCATTCAAATTTAATAAAAATCGCTTTAATGCAAGGACGGAAATCGGATGCGGTTAAATATTCACAAGCGCTAGGTACGATTTTCTATAAACGGAAAGCGATTCCGGAAGCGATTACCGCATATCAGGAAGCGATAAAGTTCGACCCGGAAAATGTTGCACTCCGGAAAGAGTTTATTGATTTATTGTTAAATACGAAAAAAAATACTGAAGCGGTAGCACAATATCAGGAACTGGCGAAACTCTATGCACAACAAGGCAAGCCAACTGATGCGGTCAACGCGTATCGAGCAGCGATAAAACTCGATCCAGAAAATGTTGCACTCTACCTAGGACTAATCGATACACATCTGCAAGAAGGTTTAGAATTAGAGCTAGTCGATGATTATCTTGCGATCGCAGACCTGTACGTTAAAAAAGGTGAAACACAAACCGCAAAAGAATATTACGAAAAAGTCCTGCAACTTGAACCGAATAACCGCACTGCAACCAAACAACTGCGCAAATTAGGGTAATCAAAACAATTCATTGCTATCATGTCACTAAACGTACAAAAGAGATCAAGCTCACGAATTCGGATTTGTTGAATTTCCTCCTAACTATTTCAATTTCAGCAGGATAAACACTGAACTTAAACTAATCAGCCCACCAAAGAAAAATGGATAGCTATACGAAATGGAGAATAACCATCCTGCTAAAAGGGGTCCAACCACCCAGCCGAGCTGATTAATTGCCATAACTTTGCTTGTATCTAATGCACGAGTTTCCGTTCGGGAGTTTTGTTGGATGAGCGCATAATAAGCCGGAGCCCAGATACCCCCGCCAACTAAATCGTGGATGAACCAGACCCCGACTGCAGTCCATAAATAAGGTGCTGGAATTAAAGCAGTCGCAGAAATCGAGATACTTTGAATTGCGAGAAACCAGATATAAATCCATTTAAGATTTTTGGTAAGAAATTTACTTACAAAAATCATCGGCAGAGCAAGAACCACCCGGTGTAACGCAAGTATAACCGCAACAATTTGCGGGCTCGCATCGAATTTCTTCGCGAAAAATAGTGGCATAACGAAACAATGACTAGCGCTGGTTCCAATTCCACAGATGAACCCGGCAACCGCAATGATTTTCAATTCGCGCGGGAGATTGAAAAAATCATACATACGCGGATGCGGTGGAATGAATGATTCCATAAATTCGACTTTTTCTGGCTCGTGGAACCGCAATACGAATATCAGAAATGCGATAACCAGCAATCCACCAGCTATAACCAAAGACCCGCGATATCCTGTAAATAAAAGAAACCCAGCAACCAGAATTGTTCCAAGCCCTTCAGTGAAATATTCCATCCCGCGGGTTTTCCCTATCCAGTCAGTGAACCGTTTTTTATCGTGTTCATAGACTAGAACGGATTGCAGCGATTCTTTGATCATCACTGAAGTTTCCCGCACAGTTTTTAAGAAAGATTGGATAGCGACATTTGCGGTTAGCGGAGTAATCAGGTTTGCAAACGCGTTTCCGCATAATGCAAGGGCATAATATATTTTCCGACCGGAAATATCAGATAAATGTCCTATGTATATGCGCACGAAAAATATCCCTAACGCGGCAATAGCGAAAATTATACCCATATTTTGAAATGAGATATTTTGCTCGTGAAGATAATAGGGTAACGCTAGGTCATAGATACCCGTCGCTAACCCAAAAAGAATTGAAACAATCAATATAATTTGAAGATTCGGATTCATAGATTTGAGTATATATTATATCATTTATAGTTCTACCTTGCGGGCGAGGGAACTTCAGCTAGGTTAACGAAGAGTTCCTTTAGTTATACGTCCGGAAGGGTATCCCAGCAAAATCTCTTTGACACTCTGAGATTAAGCGCAATTGTTTCATCTTGTATTGAGTCATTAAAAGGTAAATTTATATTTTTAGTTGATATTATCGGAATGAATAAAAACCAAATCGGACTAGCGAATGTGTGAAAGAACGTGAGCAAAACCAGTGAAACGATTAAATTTCTAGACCTAACCTACTTGAGTAAAATAAGTCGGGGTTTGATTTTATCAAACCCCGATTCTCATTTTATCTATCAGGTAAGGTTACCTCGTTCACAATTTGACCTACAAAATTAATTACTCTTTTTCGTTAACGCCTAGACTGGCGGTATTATCCTGCATATCGAAAATAATGAACAAAGTATGGGTATCCGTTTCTGCCATAATTGACCCACTTTGACCGGAATTTATCGTTTGTTGTACATCCCATCCTTTATCAGTCAAATCCTGTTTGTATTTTCCAAAGCGTCTGCGGAGACATTCTCGAGAAGGACATTCCAACCTTTTTTATTTTTCATTTCGCTTTTAGTAACAACTTTCACTTTCCCGTAAGTGAATTCCGGCACATCAGACGGGATATCCGCAGGCCATTGTGCGGCTTTTCCGACTTCAATTTGACCGTCTTTCAATTCGATTTTTCCGCCGCTACCTTGTTTATCAACTAGTGTATGCATATCAGTTATTCCAGCTTCTTTGTTAACTTTATACGCTAGAAAGAATCTTATACCAAAAATCGCTACTGCGATAAAAAAGAATGCCGCCACTACGGCAACAACGATGATAATAATGGTTTTCTTTTGCATTCGGAGTCATCACCTCTTTTTTTAGATTTTCATTTGGTAATTTGTATATATAATACTATACACCACGAATACCTGAAAAATCGTATCGATTCGGAGTATGATAAACTTATCAGCGGATAGCAACGAAATATTGTTTGGAGTTTGACCTTGTAAAAGCAATTACCAACGTCGCATCTGGATTCGAAGCAACTGCTTCGTTAGATAGAGGGTCGATAAATCGAGTTCCTATTTCTTAGCTAATCGTGGGGTTAACAATGATTGAGTTGGTTCTTCATGTTGGTATAGGAAAACATAAATATTATCGCTATCGGTTTTCCCCGTGAAGATTACCGGCGGACCAAAATGTTGTTCAATCCAATCGAAATATTGCGGTGTCCGATATTCATAATAGCGATAATATGCGGTGATAAACCAGACTCGAGAATGTTTGGCACAGAGCCGTTGCAGTTCTTTAACCGTATTACATTTTTCAACTAACTGGATTTGTTTTGATTCTGCTTCCGGTGGAACATAATACAACACACACCATTTCGCATTATACGGTCCGACCACAATAATATCGTTATTTTCTGCGTGTGAAGCTAGATATTCAACTGCGCCACGCCAGTTCTGTTTCTCGGTTCGATAATAATCTGCAATTGGTTTTACAACCACTAGTGCAAACAATAACATGATGAACCCGGTTACGGGAAGGTAACTCTTTGATTTTCCACGAAACAACTTTCTGGTAATTCTCTCACTTGTTATACCAATTCCATAAGCAATTCCCAGAAGATATAATGGCATAATAAAACTGATATACCGAGGAAAAAATAATACTTTTGCTGGCGGAGAAAAAAGGATAATGAGTGGAATGATAAACCATAATATTAGTACCATTGCATATTTCGGATTCCGGTCAAATGCTGCAAATATTCCGATGAGATAAAAAAGGAGATAGAGATACGCTCCATAGGAGACCACCCCATATTTTTCTAGCAAATCTTCAAAAAAGCTCTGGCCAAACCAAACCCGAAATGGATATAAGGTGTTGGCGATTTCCTTTTCCGTCGGTGATACTTTAAAAGTATATTTATACGGTAACGGGGCATGGATATTTTTAGCGATAAAATCGATGAGAACCGGTAACCAAGGGAGATACAATACCATAATGACAATTAAACAAAACATTAGCGCCCCTATTTTTTTCCACAAAAACGGTTTCTGTTGTTTGTTACTTATTTTTTGTACGATAATAAATATTACCGCAATAACAAGTTCGGCGATTAATGCCCAGAATGCAAAATATGTAGTATAAATATTGAGCGCTGTAACTACAATAAACCCCAGCCAATATAGCCACGTTTTCTTTTCTTTTTCTATTGCAAGTAATAGTAGAAATAAACTGCTGATCGAAAAGAAGATGAACATCGGATACATTCTGCCATCCTGTGAATGATGTAAGAAAAACGGAGAAATGGTTAATAGTATTGCTGCGATTATTCCGGTTGACTTATTGAACCATTTGTACCCGATGAAATAAAGTAACGGAATACTAGCGGTACCGAAAACCGCGGATGGTAACCGTAACGCAAATTCACCGCGTCCGAAAACAAGAAATAAAAAATGAGCTAAATAATCGCGTAACGGTGGCGTAACATCATCTACCCGAATTGCAAATATGCGGTCAATCGGTCGGCTTGATACCAACGTAGCGATAATTTCATCTACCCAAAAACTTTTCTCGGATAACGCATAAAATCGCATACCCGCAGCAATAACCGTTATCAAACAAATGAGCCAATGTTCGAATAAAAACTTCTTTATTTCAAATTTAATATGTATCATTTGCGTTCGCTTACTGTAAACATTTAATTTTCTACGGGCTAGAACCTACTACGGTTTATTGCCCTTGCGGATATCTAGCTAAATCTAGCTGGTTAACCTCTGCCTAAAGTCAGATAAATTATAGACCAAGCATCCAATTTTTTAGGTCTATTATCTGGTCGCGAAGTTGCGCTGCTTTTTCGAAATCAAGCTCTTTCGCTGCTTGTTTCATTTTTCGTTCTAATTCCGAGATAAACCGAAATATCTCTTGGTCAGACTTAAATTCGCTCGGTAGAACGGTCTCTTTCAATCGTTGCGTTTTTTCAATTGATTTTTCAACGAGCGAATCCTGGACTCGCCGCAGTATCGTCTTGGGTACAATATTATGTTTTTGATTATATGCCAGCTGAATCTGCCGACGCCGGTTAGTTTCTTCTATCGCTTTTCGCATTGATTCGGTTAATCGATCTGCATAAAATATCGCTTGCGCTCGTTCATTTCGCGCTGCACGACCTATGGTTTGAATTAGCGATCGGTGCGAACGAAGATAACCTTCTTTATCCGCATCAAGTATCGCTACTAACGATACTTCCGGTAAATCAAGTCCTTCCCTTAATAGATTCACTCCTACCAGAACATCAAATTCACCTAATCGAAGCCCGCGTAGAATTTCAACTCGTTCTAATGTTTCGATGACCGAATGTAAGTATCGTACCCGAATTCCAAGTTCCGCTAAGTATTCGGTTAAATCTTCTGCCATCCGTTTGGTTAATGTAGTCACTAAAACCCGTTCTTTCCGTTCAATGCGGAGTCGGATTTCTTCCAGCAAATCGTCTATTTGTCCCTGCACAGGTTTCAATTTTACTTCCGGATCAAGCAACCCCGTCGGGCGAACGATTTGTTCTGCAATGTGTCCTTCCGAAACCTTCAATTCCCAATCGCCCGGCGTCGCGGAAACAAAAATAAACTGGTTTACCCGCGCGTGGAACTCATCAAAAGTTAACGGCCGGTTATCATACGCCGATGGCAATCGGAACCCATATTCAACTAAATTAGTTTTGCGCGACCGGTCACCCGCATACATCCCATGAATTTGCGGTATCGTAACATGCGATTCATCGATAACCACCAAACCATCTTCCGGTAAATAATCAACTAACGTTTCTGGCGGTGACCCTGCTGGTCGACCTGACAAATGCCGGGAATAATTCTCGATACCGTTACAATATCCTAATTCGAGTATTAACTCAATATCATAGTTAGTTCGCTGTTCTAAGCGTTGCGCTTCAACTAATTTATTTAGACGTTGAAAATAGGCTATGCGTTCCTTTAATTCTGCTTGAATATCTTTAATTGCACGTTGCAGTTGGGTATATGGAGTTACCCAATGTTTCGCGGGGAAAACGGCTACTTGCGTTAATTCATTAAGCATAATTCCCCGTAATGGGTCGATTTCTACAATCCTATCTATTTCATCACCGAAAAATTCTATCCGAAATGCAGTATCCATATCTGCAGGAAAGATTTCGATGATATCTCCCCGAACTCGAAACTTCCCGCGCGTTAACTCGGTTTCATTTCGCTCATAGAGTATATCTACCAACTTTTTAAGCACAGCATCACGGTCAATGCGCATTCCTCGTTTCAGATATACTACCATTCCTTGATATACCTCTGGTGAACCTAATCCATAGATACAAGAGACGCTAGCAACAATAATACAATCGCGCCGGGTCAATAGCGAAACGGTCGCTCGATGTCGTAGTTTATCTATTTCATCGTTAATTGAAGCGTCTTTTTCAATATAGGTATCCGTATGCGGAAGATATGCTTCCGGCTGATAATAATCATAATAGCTGACGAAATATTCTACGGCGTTCTCGGGAAAGAATTCTTTAAACTCGGCATATAGTTGAGCGGCAAGCGTCTTATTGTGAGCAATAACCAAGGTAGGCTTATTTACCTGAGCAATAACATTAGCAATCGTAAAAGTCTTTCCAGAACCGGTTACGCCCAGTAAGGTCTGGTATCGGTTATTTTGGTTAATCCATCGGGTTAGTTGTTCAATGGCACGAGGTTGGTCACCAGTCGGTTGGAAATCAGTCTTCAGCTTAAACAAAGACATAGTATTATTATACCAAAATTTCTGATTAAGCTGACGTAGGGTTTCCAATTGATAATTTTATGCTGGTGTTGGTTGATGCGACGGTTTCATTTCTTGGGTTTGCGGAACAAACGAATTAATCCATCGAACAAGAACACCTTTCTGTCCGTTTTGAGAAATGATTAACTTCCCATGAAACGTTTTATGGAATTGTTTTCCGATTTGGATAGCTAGACTAGGATGGCTGGTTTTAATCAGAATCGGATTTTGTTTCGGATTAACCAATAATATTCGCGAATAAAAATTTGTAGACCGAATCCGTTTTTCAACTTCGTGCAGTAATTGCATAGAAGCTTTTTCGTTCTGTTTGAAAAATTTCGCATCTAATAAAACGACACTGTTTCCGACTTCTTTCGTTTCCTTAGCGCAGGTCGGACAGAGGGTATAAGTAACCCGTTTCCGTAAATTCTTTGTCGGAATCCATTTATTATTGATTAAGGTCGCTTTACATTTCTTACAGACTTTCATTATCTCCTCCTAACCTAAAACCAACCTTACTCTTATATATAGGTTATCACGATATGCAAATACTGTCTACAAAAAAGTAATATTACCTAATCAAAAATGGAAAATTATCATACCATAAACGCTATTTTCGAAACAATATCCACATGAGGAAAGTTAAAATAACACTGATTACAATACAACTAGTTATCGGAAAGTAGAAAGTAAAATTCTTTTTCTGGATATAAATATCACCGGGAAGTTTGCCGATATGGAACCATTTTCCAATCGGAATTTTCTCTGAAAAATATACTAGAATCCCAATAATGACTAAACCAATACCGGTCAGAATCAGCAGTTTTGCTACAAGATGCGCTGACATAATTCCCTTACGAAAATAATTCTAACGGTTGGTTGGGTTTAACTTTCAGATGCTGTTTTGCTAACTGGGTAACAACTCTTCCTTTTGGTGTCCGATTCAAAAATCCAATTTGGATTAAAAAAGGTTCATAGATATCTTCAATCGTTTCAGTGTCTTCACCTAGGGCTACACCCAACGTATTTATCCCAACCGGTCCTCCGTTAAATTTCTCGATTATCGTCATGAGAAATTGCCGATCCATAACATCAAGACCGAGCTCGTCGATATCAAAAAAGTGCAATGCTTGACTAGCGGTTTCTTTGGTTATTTTTCCATCTGCTTTGACTTCGGCATAATCCCGAACCCGACGTAGTAACCGATTCGCTATCCGTGGTGTATTGCGTGAACGTTTAGCGATTTCTTCTGCTCCAGCGGTATCAATTGGAATATTCAGGATTCGCGCTGACCGCTGGACTATCTGAAACATATCAGCCACGGTATAAAAATCAAGTCGGCTGATTATGCCGAACCGACCACGTAATGGCGCAGTTAACATCCCAGCTCGAGTCGTTGCGCCAACCAATGTAAACCGCGGGATATCAAGTTTAATTGCTTTCGCATGCGGCCCTTCTCCGATAACAATATCAATTTTATATTCTTCTAATGCGGGATAGAGACATTCTTCAATCGTTCGATTCAACCGATGGATTTCGTCAATAAACAGCACATCTCCTTCCTGTAAATCAGTTAAAATCGCCGCTAAATCATCTTTCCGTTCGATAATCGGTCCGGACGTTGCTCGAATATTGACCCCTAACTCATGCGCAATAATATGCGCTAATGTAGTTTTTCCTAATCCGGGCGGACCATGCAGTAAAACGTGGTCTAACGCTTCTCTTCTTCCTTTAGCAGCAGAAATGAACACCTCAAGATTATCTTTTATCTTCTGTTGTCCGATAAATTCCGACAACCGCTGCGGACGTAACGTCTGGTCAAGTTTCCGCTCTTCCTCATCAAGTATTCTCGAATTGATTAATGGATTAACGGTCATAATATTTCAAATGGTAGATTACAGATAGCGGTTAACCGCTATTTCTATCCATTTCGATGTTTTAGCCCTTCTTTAATCAACGCCTCGACCGTAGCCGTAGTCCCGATGATTTTATATGCTTTTTCAATAGCATTTTTCGCTACCGCAGGTTTGCACCCAAGCGCGATTAGCGCTTCAATTGCATCTTCGATAATCGCAGATAATCCCGCTTTTTGCGTTTCCGCTGGCGGTTGTAGTTTGTTTAATACGGTTCCGATTTTCTCTTTCAACTCAAGAATCAACCGTTGTGCAGTTTTAGGTCCTACTCCCTGAATATCAGTTAAGGTAGCCAAATCCTCATGAACTATTGCATAGCAAAAATCATACACCGGTAAACTGGATAGTATCCCTAACGCTGATTTTGGACCGATATTATTGATTCCGATTAATACTTCGAATAACTGTTTTTCCGGTTCGGTAGCGAATCCATATAATGTAATCGCATCTTCCCGAACGGTCATTACGGTATAGAGTTTAACCGTTTCGCCTATTGCTGGGAGTGCGTCGTAAGTAAACAACGGGATATGAACTAGGTATCCGATTCCGTTAACTTCGATGATAACTTGCGTCGGTGATTTTGCGCTAATTTTTCCGGTTAATGAACCAATCATTGGTTTAGAATAAATACGAACTATTGTATGTTTCGAATTAATCGGTCAAATGTATATGCATGCGCATGACAAATAGCTACCGCTAACGCATCTGCGGCATCGTCTGGTTTCGGAATCTGGGGTAAGCGAAGCAGGACTTTAACCATCTTTTGAATCTGGTCTTTACTTGCTCGGCCATAGCCAACCACCGCAAGTTTGACCTGGAGCGGAGTGTATTCTCGCACTTCCAAATTATGTTGCACCGCAGTCAAAAGAACCACTCCGCGCACTTCTCCAATTTGAACTGCAGTTTTAACATTTTTACTAAAAAATAATTCTTCTACCACTACAACTTCAGGGCTATATTTACCTAATATATCCGTCAGCTCTCGATATATCTGTTCAATCCGTTGTGGTAATGAAAGTTGCGTCGTGGTTCGGATACAGCCGAACTCAACCAACTGGAGTTGATTATTCTTTTGCAGGTCAATAACACCAAACCCTAACGTAGCTAAACCCGGGTCTATCCCTAAAATACGCATGGGGTATTATGCATATTCCTCTCTACAAGGTGATACAGTGACTAATAGTATTTTTACGCTGCGATTCGCTGCATTACTTCTTCAGAAATATCGAAATTCGCATACACATTCTGGACATCATCGTGGTCTTCTAATGCTTCCATTAATTTCAGCATCTGTTCCGCTTCTTTATCTTCTAACCGAACAGTACTTTGCGGGATCATCGTTAATTTCGCTGACGTAAATGGAATATTCGCTTTTTGCAAAGCAGCTTTAACCTTTTCAAAATCCTGTAGTGAAGTAATCACTTCAAAAACATTATTCTCAGATTTTACATCTTCAACGCCGGCATCAAGCGTTGCCGCTAAAATATCATCTTCAGTTACGCCCGGAGCTTCAATAACAATCAATCCTTTTTTATGGAATAGCCAGCTTACACAACCGACTGCTCCTAAACTTGAGTTATGTCGCGTGAATATACTACGAATTTCTGACGCAGTCCGATTCTTATTATCAGTCTGACATTCCACTAACACTGCTACGCCACCAGGTCCATATCCTTCATAAGTTACTTCTTCATAATTTACGCCTTCAAGTTCACCAGTCCCTTTTTTAATTGCACGAATGATATTATCTTGCGGCATATTTGCGGCGCGGGCTGATTCTATTGCGGTTCGTAATCGCGGATTCGCGTTCGGGTCACCGCCACCCATTCGCGCCGCTATAGTAATTTCGCGAATTAGCTTCGTAAATATCCGACCACGGCGTGCATCTAACAGACTTTTTTTATGGCGAATCGTTGCCCACTTCGAATGGCCTGACATAATCGACCCTCCTTCTTAATAAGGTGCTATCGGATAAAAAAGTTACTTTTTAAAGCAATATATTATAAATTAAAACAAGTGGATTCGGGTAGGTGCAGCTTATTCTAGTATGGTTGAACCTTAGATTCGGTATAAATCGTTTTCCTTTTTCTATAGTTTTTCAATCTTTTGGACTGCGAAAGTTTGTTTTCGCTTTGTGGTTCCGAAGCTAGTTTCGCAATCATATTCGCAATCATATTCAATACTATTAATATTATGCAAGGCAAATTGCATTAAATCATAGCGGGAACAACAAGCTAGCGCACGCCGACGGAGTTAGTGTTATACTTTTAAAATATCCCCTAATGAATGTATGTCAACATTCTTCCTTTTAATCTTATCATACATCAGATGACACCAAGGACAAACGGTAATTATACAATCAACATTAGCGCAAACATATCTTTCTATTTGTCGGGATGCGATTTCTTTTGCTACCGCAGGAAACAAGAATCCATTAATACCCGCCTGCCCGCAACAGGTTATCGCATGGTTCAGTTCAACATAATTCTTTACTGATTCAGTAAACAAAGTATTGATATTCGGAACAAATGCTACCCCACGATGTAAATAACACGCCGGTTGATATCCTACCCGATTCTTTTTAGTTATGTTCGAATTTAAATTACCACCAGATATTGCGACCACTTCTGCGATATGGCAAATATTAAACGGAATCCGTCTCGCTATTCTACTCCATTGATTCCGAATCATTACCACGCAATGCGGACAACCGGTGATAATCGTTCGAACGCTATACGATTTAAATATCGCAATATTCTTTTCAATTTTATCTTTCGCAGAACGAATCGCACCGAATGATATCGCTGGCATCCCGCAACATTCTTGCTCTTTCGGAATAATAACTTCATACCGATTCGCTACTAACCAGGCAACATTTTTTTCTGCGGTCTCCGGATATCCTATATCCATTAGACAGCCTACGAAATACCCGACCCGTTCTTTCGCATTTTTCTTCCCTACTCGTTCAGGAATAGAAGTTAAAAATGCTGTTCTTTGTTGTATTCGACCAAACTGATTCGCAAGATATTCTTTCCAAACTTCTGATGTCGACGAATACGGGATTTCTCTCATTTCGAATTTCTTACCTCTGGTCACTGGAATTTGCTCTCTCGCCCAAGTAAACACTTCATTAAGCGCAATATTACTCGGACAAACTTCTTCACACGCTCGACAGGATAAACAGCGATATACATGCGTAACGTATTTATCGGTTATTGCGAGGTTCCCAGTATGTACCGTTTTGATGAGTTCAAGTAACCCGCGGGCAGTATCACATTCATTTGCGGTTATCCAATATGTCGGACATACCGCTAAACATTTCCCGCATTGGTTACACTTATTGATTTCAGCTAGTATTTTCCCGAAAACTTTCAAGTTCATAGACTTTTACTTGCTTATTTATAGAATATCTTCCCTGGATTCAAAATATTATTTGGGTCGAATAACTTCTTGATTTCTTTCATCAAACGCAATTCCGCTGGCGGTATTTCCCAACTGAGATAAGCGGATTTAGTATTCCCGATACCATGTTCACCGGATAAGGTTCCCCCGAGTTTGAGTACAACTTTAAAAATCTCTTCTACCGCTTTATGCCCACGCGCAATTTCTTGTGTATCATCGGGATTAACCATAACATTGACATGGATATTCCCATCGCCAGCATGACCATAGTTAACAATCGGAACCCGATATTTCTTCTCGATTTGTTGAATAGCGATAAATAACCGCGCTAATTCACTTCGTGGCACGCAAATATCTTCATTAATTTTCTTACCTGCAATTCGGGTTATCGCTGGCGAAACTGCCCGACGTAGCTCCCATAACCGTTCGCGTTCTTCAGCATTTTTAGCGACGCGAATCGTAAGCGCATTATGCTTTTTACAAATACATACTATCTGACGGATAACTTGCTCAATCTGTTCTGGGAGCCCGTCTTCTTCAATGAACAGAATCGCACCAGCTTGTTTCGGCAGTCCGGTAGGTTTATATGCTTCAATACATTCGATGGTTCTCTGATCCATCAACTCTAACGTTGATGGGATAACCGATTGCGCTACAATATCAGAAACCGTTTCCGCAGCGTTAGTTATCTGCGGGAAAACCGCATACATTGTTTTACGTGCAGGCACTTTCGCAATCAACCGCAAAACCGCTTTGGTAATAATCGCTAGTGTCCCTTCCGAACCGACCAGCAATCGAGTTACATCGTAGCCGCTAACACTTTTAACCGTTTTTGCGCCGGTATGGATGATTTCACCAGTCGGCAGAACCGCTTCAAGCTGGAGAACATAATCTCGGGTTACTCCATATCGGCACGCACGTAACCCGCCAGCATTTTCAGCGATATTCCCGCCGATAGTCGAGAAATCAGCACTAGCAGGGTCAGGTGGATAAAATAACCCTTGAGATTCAACGAATTTTTGTAATTCCGCTACGAAAACGCCTGATTCGACTGTTACCGTATGATTAGCTTTATCGAGTTCTAAAATGCGATTTAACCGCGTTAAAACAAGCGCTATACCCTTTTTAATTGGAACCGAACCGCCGGTTAACCCGCTACCAGCCCCACGGGGATATACCGGAATCCGAAATCGGGTAGCTAATTTCATTATTCGACTGATTTCATTAGGGTTAGCTGGTTTAACCACATAATCTGGTTGAACTCGTTGGCCAGTAGCGTCATACGCATAGCAGATTCGGTCTTCTAAATCCGCAGTTGCATATTTTTCCCCAACAATACCTTGTAATTTATATAGTATATCCTGCTTATACATTTTGACTTTATAATGGATTAATTGGTAGCAATAGTGGAGTATAGTGAGAATTGAACGGTTCAATTCTCACTATACTCCCTAGTTATATACCGAAAAATGCTGTTCTTTGACGAAAATAGAGATAAAAAAATCTATGCGACTCAACGAAATTATCTCGAGTCGCATAGATATTGTACCGCTAAATTCTATATTCTGCCTACTATTTTTGCTTGTATTCTATGAAACTTCACTAAATACCAGAGATAGTTATTCTGGGCTAATGCCCGATATAAGTTTTGAGTTATGAACTCCCTATCTTAAAGATAGAGGTTAATTAACCATAATACATTGAATGTCCCGAGTTTCAACTCAGGAAGTTTAACTGGAAGAGATAAATTATTGTTTCCTGCAAGGTTCCTTGCTTTTAGTTTTTTGCTTCTCGTTTCTAGCTTTAGTTTCTCTTATGCAGGTTTACTCCCGCTAGATAATAGAGAACCACCGCCAGCGGATTCCGCAGGTTTTTTCTGCGGTTCAGCCGCTGGTTCTTCTGACTTGCCCATCGAACAATGCCCTTCAAAAACGACACCTTCAGCGATAATCAATCGTGGCGTTTTAATATCACCGAACATTTTCCCTTGCGACTGGATTTCAAGCCGGTCTTTAGCGATAACGTTCCCGACAACTTTCCCGCTAATTTTAACTTCACCAGCGGTAATATTCGCTTTAATTGCAGCTTGTGCACCTATGGTAACCGTATCTTTAACTACGATATCGCCTTCAAAATCGCCATCGATTTGAACCGATGATTCCGATTTAAGTGTTCCTTTAAAACTCGATCCCTGCGCAATAATCGTTATATTTTTTTCTGCCATAGGACTATACTCCTTTTGCATTGATGAAGTTGTTACTCCTGCTGAATTAGATTTTGGAATAGAACTTGTTGATGTAGGTTGTTGTGCTGGTGAAGATGCTGCTGGTTTATCTCGACCCAGAAACATTAGAACCTCCTCTGTAATAATTTTACATATTCACTTAGCAATGTTCAATGTTCAAATAACTCATTTTATTTAAATGTCTCGATATACGAAATTACTGTTTATGATACTACCTGACGCTATCTTTTGTCAAATCAATACAATAAAAAATTTTGTAGAGATAGAGTTTTCTTTTCTAATAACCAGCTTTTACGCAATTTTAGGATTTGGAAGTTAAAGAAACCATCAAAGATGTATGCATAAGCCATTTCACTTAACTAAAGCCAAGATGCTATATCATTTCAGGAACAGGTTCAGCGAACGAAAACCGATTCATAAAACAAACTTACCATTGTTCAGTTTGATTATTCGCAAATAAACATAAAAAGTATCACCGGCTGGTAACCCAGCCGGTATTCTTCTCCTAGCGCCTCACAGGAAGCGACTTTTGGAGAAGTACTGTTGGTTATCAATCGGTATCAAGGAGCGCAGTTTTTTTACAGGCTACCAGCCTGAGGTACTTCACTGCTTATCCGGCGATTATACATTTCCTTCGATGATAGCGATTTCTTCCGGGGTTAACTCGTAGAGTTGATATACCACTTTATCTATCTGCCGTTCCAGCTCGTGTACTTTGGCTTGTTTTTCTCCGGATTGGTTAAATAA
>JAOAEQ010000019.1 GCA_026416715.1 bacterium | reverse complement strand
GCATTTGCTATGCTTTCTTTAACCAGTCGAGTAGATGTGGAAATATATCCAGTGTTATCCGATGGCAGGTTAGATACTACCCGAGTACAACAATTTGATATTGGGAGTAATGCGAAAGCTATAGCCATAAGTAAGGATGATAGATATATTTATGTAGGATTCTGGGACGAGAGATGGCCGATTGTGGTTTTACGCCGAGTTGAGGGTTCTAGTGGTCGCTATGAAGATACCGGCTGGCGGATTCCTGTAGGGTATTGGGTATGGCAAATGATTGTATCTCCGGATGGAAAATATCTAGTAGTGAATGACCATCATATTTTAGAGACTTTTGCAATTCAGGATGATGGAAATCTGGTGGCAACAGGTTATAAATTTCCATTTGAATCTGTTTTTGGAAATGGTCCTATGTACTTCCAATTTGCCTATCCCCCGGCACCGACGGAAATAGAACGACAATGGCAGGTGTATGAATAGAAGTATGTTGGTTGTTAGTTGTCAGAAAAAGCAGAAGTTTACCTGACGACAAGTCTGACGAAGCTTTAGCATAGTCAGAAGTTTTAACGAAGCCAGGATAGAAGCTGGAAGCTAAGAAAAAATAAAAGATAGAAGTCAGAGGTCAGAATAAAACCTGAAGGATGAAGCAAGAAGGAAGATGGAAGAGAATCTCCTAAAAAATCAGTTTCTCAAAAGGAGAATCTGATCTCCCATTCTCACGCCGTGTGAGTTTGATTTTATACCTAAGCTGAGATTGCTTCGCTAAAACCGCTCGCCATGACAGGTGGAAGCGTCCTTATAACAGCTTTTTGGTAGTATCTTCTGGTTTATCAGGTTTCTTCTTTATTTCCAGAGCCGGTTCTTTAAGATTATTCAATTCCGCTATGCAAATCCGGTTCCGCCCTGCTTCTTTCGCCGCATAAAGCGCTTGGTCGGATTTTTTTAATAAATCCTGTGGGTTGGTTCCGTGGTCAGGATATACTGCTATCCCGATACTTACCGTAATCTTTTTCGGCGCTTTTGCACCAAACGAAGATACATCAAGTCGTTCTGTAGCCGAGCGGATTTTTTCTGCTGTCTCGATAGCGCCCGCTAAATCTGTGCCGGTTAGAATAACACAGAATTCTTCTCCGCCATATCGCGCAACTAAATCGCTGGCGCGAACGGTTGCTACTAGCATCCGCCCGAAGTTTTGGAGAACCTGGTCACCGACTTCGTGTCCGAAATTATCATTGAAATATTTGAAATGGTCTAAATCGAGCATGAGAATCGCGAGTGGAGTTCTCGTTTGTGCCTGCTGTCGTTTCAAGATATGCAGTTGTTTCGCTAAATATTCATCTAAAAACCGGCGGTTATGAACTTGGGTTAACTGGTCGGTAATCGCGCGGGTCTTCTCCTGCGCCATTAACTGGAGATTAGCTATCGCTGGTGCAATCGTTGCAGCGAACGCAGCGACGATGCGCTGTTTATCCGTATCCCAATAATCTGTTTTCGGTGAAGCGAGATGAACGAGACCGAGGATTTTCCCGCCGATAATCAGCGGATGACAGAAATAACTCCCCTGCTTCGGAACTAATAATTCACAGTCGCAAATTATATCCGTCTGGACATTCGCGACCACCATTTCTTTTCCGGTGCGAATCGCGCGACATTGATGCGGGTCTTCAAGAATCGGCAATTGTGCTTGTTTTTTCGTTAGCGGATTTAATGAAGTTGCGATTTCGAGAAAATCCGCTTCCGAACTTTTCTGCAAAATAATCACCTGCGAGACCTCAAACCGTTTACTGATTTCATTTAAAAATAGCCTGTATATCTCCGATTCGGAAATACTCGCATCAATTAAACTCGAAAATTGGTTTAACGCTTCCAGTTCTTTGCGATGCCGTTCGGCTTCTTCGAAGTTGCGCGCGTTCTGAATCGCAATCGCCGCTTCGTTCGCAATCAGCGTGAACGCTTCAACTTCATCTGCAGTAAACTGCCGGACAGTGTATGTATATATTTCCAAACAACCGAGTGTTCCCCGTAACGGCAGGTTTAACGGTAACCCGATATACGAAAATACTTTCATTTTCCGCAGGAAATCTTCCGGCGCAACGCGCGGGTCGTGATAGACATCGTTAATTTGCGCAATACGCTGTTGCGTAAAAACCCAACCGCTGATTCCTTCATCAACCTTCTGGCTGGTATGTAATAGCCGAGTAGCATTTTCGCCATACGCCGCTTCAACGACCAACTCTTTCTGTGCGGTAACTAACCGAACCGTACACATATCTACCTTGAAATAGCGCACAACCTGATGGGTTAACTCGTCAAGAATCGTCCGTAAATCCAACGATTGGTTTAACGCGCGTGAAATCGCTTCAATCGTAGCGAGAATCCGATTTTTTTCTTCTAATCGTTGCGTGGTTTCTTCCAACAATTTCCGTTGTTCCTGGTCAGCAAGAACCTGTTCAAAAACTTTCCGCTGAAATAACAAGAGCATTAATACCGCAACGAGATTATAGACGACCGCCGGAACTGACCAAGGGAGCGGTTTATCGAAAAAGTTCTGATACCAGCTGAACGGAAAAATGATATTTTTCGCGGATAGAGTTAGAATCGTCGCATAAAAGTTATCAAGTGCAACCCCAACGGTCGCGAGAATTAATACCGCTAACGTAACGGCTAACGGCTGGTTTTTTGCGGATTTCGCCCGATTGAACTGTTCGTAGAACGAGGCGGATATCGTTATCCAGAGAATACCGCTGGAAACAAACAGGAGTACTGCCGGAGTCCACGCTTCGACGGTATTCGGTGCGGAAATGATAATTAAGGTAATGAGTGTTACGGTGATGATAATCACCAAGAACATCACGAACCGCATGGTTATTTCTTAAAATCCATAAATATGGGTATAGTTTAAACTAAACGGTTTTATATATTATAGCAGGTATGAAATATTTTTTCTTTGCATAGGCAAATTTAACCGAATAGCTTAACTCATTTATTCAGGATAACGATACCGCCAGTTTAACCCTCAGCTCAAATCGGATTGAAGTAAATCTCTTCCCAGCGGAGTGCGCAGCAATTTTCTGGGTAAGTAATGAACTGGAATAGTTTTTCAGCGACGGAGCCGCGATCGCGGCAGTGAAAAAAGAAAGTCAGGTTTGAAACTTGCGGAATTCTATTTGCAGGTAGTATAATATCTCGCTAGAGCGATTCGCTCGATAGCAACTTATTCTGAAATACAAAAAGGAGGTGCGATATGTCAGAACAACCTACAAGCGCAGCGGCGCCATCGCCACAATCTGAACAGCAGATTATTGAAGATGGGAAAATTTTCGCGGTTCTAGCTTATCTCGGGATTCTCTGTTTAGTTCCGCTCCTAGCGAAAAAAGATAATAAATTTGCATTATTTCATGGTAAACAAGGGTTGGTATTATTTATCGTAGAAATAATCGTTTTTCTTGTGCTGGGAATTGGCGGAATGATTATCAGTATGATTGCTGGGTTGATTCACAGTATTCTCGGCGGTATCATTGGTATGTTAATTGGATTACTTTGGTTAGTTTGTGTACTCGGGTTTTTTGCGTTATCAATCATCGGTATCGTTCAGAGTTTGAACGGGAAATATTGGGAAATGCCGGTACTCGGTAAATATGCCCAGAAGCTCAACATTTAATTCGTTAGGTTAAGTTGACTTGATGAACGACTGACCGAGCGGATTGTTTGACCAGCCTTGAAAATTTAGGTATAATTTTATAGCAACATTATTTCATTGGGGCGATTATATTGCGCCCCTATTTTTATATCAGAAAGGAAGGATGCTATTATGCAAAAAGCGAGTGTATTAATGCCGTTATATCCGGGAATGCAGGTGAACGAAAAAGCGGTTCTCGGAGTGATGAACCAGACGGTTGATGAACTCGAACTGCTGGTGCTCGACCAGCGACCGGAAGAAGAACGGAAGGATATCGAAATATTTTCAACGGATGCGCGAATTGTCTATGTCGCGAAAACCTTCAAAAACGATGCGGCATTGTATAATTATGCGTTCAATTTAGCGAAATCAAGTTATTTAATCACGCTGCCGAAAAATGTTGAGTTTCTACCGAATACCGTTGAGGTGTTCCGGAACAAGCTGATTTCGAATCCGAAACTAGCGATGGTGTATAGCGATTATACCCAAATTCATCCTGACGGGAAAAAGGAAGAGAAGGTTCTGTTCGATTATATTGGCGATATCACCGAACGAGCGAATTTTGGGTTTGTGCGCATGTATCGGTTACAGTATGTCTTCGAAGTTGGCGGCTGCGATGAACAGTTCTACCATATGGCAGAATATGATTTACGATTGAAATTAGATGATAACTATACGTTTGCGCGAATCAACCAACCGAGTTATGTATATTATGTAGCCGATACGACTCCGCAACGTGCCGCGATTGTTTCCAAACTGCATACGACGGAAGAAGGGAAGTTCGGCGTGTTCTCGTATATGTTTCTGGAGAAAGATAAAGAATACGAAATCGAAAAAGCGTTTGAAGATATGCTGCGTCGTCGTGGAGCGTATCTCTATCACGAACCGCAAGTGGTTACGTATCCGAAAGGGAAAAAATGGCCGGTTATGGTTAGCGTGATTATCCCGTGTTATAACCGCGGTGCGTTTATCGGGAAAGCTATCGAGAGTGTGTTACGACAAACCTATCAAAATTTCGAAATCATCGTGGTGGATAACGGGTCGAGCGATAACAGTATTGCGGTGGTTGAAGAGTTAATGAAAAAAGATAAACGGATACGATTGATTAAAAATAATGTGAATGTTATAGCTGTTTCACTCAATAAAGGGTTACGTGCGGCGAAAGGGAAATACTATGCGCAACTCGATTCCGATGATGAATATGCGCCAACCTGTTTAGAAAAAATGGTTCATTATCTCGAAACTCACCCTACAGCAGCGGAAGCTATCTCCTACTATGAACTCATTGATGAAAACAGTCAGGTGATTAAAGAGCTGGGAGTAATCAAACATCTGGAGTATGACCGAAACAATGTTATGCGAGTTGATGGTGCGGGTGCGTTGCGGGTATATCATCGGGAAGTAGTGCTGAACGAATTCGGTGGGTTTGATGAGACGGAATTCGGTCATTTCGGCGAAGATTTTGATATGAACTTAAAAATATCTGAAAAGTATGATATCGGGAAGGTACATGCCGTCTGCTATTATTACCGGCGGCATCCGGATAATACCGACGTGAAACGCGACCCGTGGATGAAAATTCGGAATAAAACGGTAGCACGCCAACATGCGTTAGCGCGACGAATTAAACTGAACCAACAGCTCGCGAAACAATTAGCTAAACAACTAACCGCACCATCGAAACCGGCGGTTAAAGCTAAAAAGCGCAAGAAATAATTTCTACTTACCGGAGACATAGGTAACATTCTGAGAACGCGGAGAGATGTGTAAAGGTATCCTCCGCGTTTTTTTATTGCTAATGTGTTTGACAATGTTTATCGTGTTAGTATATCCTAAATGGTTTAAAGAATGTATATGGTATGTATAGAAACCCTGATGAAATGAGAGGCGATTATGGGTAAAAATCAAACGGTTTTACTCCGTTTATTAACCGTATTCATATTGCTATTACACGGAGCTACTGTTAGACCCGAGGAAACCGGTTCTGCCTCGTATCGAATAAATATTGAGGATACGATTGCGGTTTCGGTTTGGCAGCATAATGATTTAAATATAACCGCAGTCGTTGGTCCGGATGGAACAATTTCAATGCCGTTAGTAGGCGAAATCGCGGTTAACGGATTGACGAAACAAGAGGCGAGAGAAAAGATTACTACAAAACTCAAAAAGTATATTAAGGAACCGATAGTAACCATAACGATTGTAGAATATGGCGGACGGCGGGTTCGTGTTCTCGGTCAGGTATCTAATCCCGGGTCGATACCGTTTACTGGGCGGATAACGCTGTTAGAAGCGGTATCTCGTGCGGGAGGACCAACCGTCTCAGCGCAATTACATCACTGTGCGGTATTCCGTGGTACCGAAACGGTTATCGAAGTAGATTTATATGAATTGCTCTACGAAAAGAATATGAAACTTGATATCCCACTGGAACCGGGGGATACCGTGTTTATACCGGATAACATCAATTCGCGGGTGTTTGTTCTCGGTGCGGTGCATAATCCGGGACTGTACGATCTTGGCGGCCGATTGACGGTGTTAGAAGCGATTGCTAAAGCCGGGTCGTATACCGAGGAAGCGAATCTAAGCCAAGTTTGCATCATTCGCGGGGATTTAACGAAACCGGAAATTATCAAGGTGAATATTAGAAATCAGATTCTTAAAGGAACGATTCCGAAACAGCAGAACCTGCAACCGAATGATATCGTATACGTGCCGAAAGGGCTTATTGGCAAACTGAACTTTGTGCTGGAAGAAATCACGCCGTCGTTACGTACGATTGTTCTTGGCGATAGTGCCATTAAAGCTATCCAGGGGAAAAGCGGAACCGGAATAACCATTAGCCCTTAATAGTAATGGTGTAGTTCATAATGTCATTTTTGCCAAGGTAAGAACTTAAACCAAAATAGTCTATATTCTATGCAATCAATTGTCGGAATAGCATATCGAGACGAGATACCGGAAACTCCTGTAACATATACGAATAAAAGTTTATCCGTTATCTATTCGATGCTTGAAGAAGCGATAGGATATACCGTTACTCTATCGCAACTGGTTAAGCATAAATCAGTATTAATCAAACCGAATCTGGTTCGACCGAACCTAAACCAGTTCCCAGCGATAACAACGGATGCGCGGGTTATCTTGAGTTTAGTGCAGTTACTTCGAGATGCTGGCGCAAGGGAAATCAAGGTTGGTGAAAATCCGGGATATAAATTATCTGCTAAGGAAGCGTTTGCCTTATCCGGACTGGATAAATCGTTGAGGAAATATGGTGCGAAACTCGTTTCGTTTGATAGTGAACCTGCGGTTCGAGTTAAAGTGCCCGATGCGCTAGTTATGACCGAAATGGATTTGCCGAAAGCGGTGCTGGAAGCGGAACTATTGATTAATCTGCCGAAAATGAAAACGCATATGCATACACTGGTAACGCTTGGAATCAAGAATCTCCACGGATTGCTCTATGACCACGAACGGTTATTATTCCATCGAAACGATGTGAATTTAAAATTAGTAGATATCCTACGCGCTGTCAAGCCCCAATTAACGGTCATAGATGGGATTTATGCGATGGAAGGACAATCGCCGTTGTCAGGCACTACCATTGCGGATATGAATACGCTCATTGCGGGAACTGACCCGGTAGCAGTGGATAGTGTAGGTTGTGCGGTGATGGGGATTGAACCAGATAAGGTGGCAACGAATCGAATTGCGGCATGTTCCGGGTTTGGGTTGAGCGACCTAACGAAAATTAATATTCAAGGAACGCAAATTAATCGAGTACAACGGAAATTTAAACGGCCGGTAATCAGTAGTGTTGGTGTATTCAACAAGGTAAATGTTATCGAGGGTGGAGCGTGTAGTGGATGTCTATCTGCGTTACGGCATACCCTGGATAAACTTCATTTCGAAAAGAAACTGGAAAAATATACGCCGTTAACAATTTATGTTGGTATCCCTATGCCGAATGTAGCGAATTTACCTACATGGATAGGTGATATCTGGTTATTTGGGAACTGTGCGGTGGGATTAAGTACCCAAGAGAGTATTCGGAACGCGAATGCGAACGTCGTTCTCGGTTGTGCGCCGCATATATTTGATTTATATAAACTGATTACCCAGATTTCTAAACACTGAAAATCTGTATACTCTGTTTGACTATGGAAATACGTAAATATTGGGAAATATTCGTTCGACGGAAATGGATATTCATTCAGGCGGTCGTCGTGTTTCTCGCGGTCTCGTTATTGATTTGCTTTATCCCGAAACGGATATATTCTATTTCCGCAAAACTGCAAATTACCGCACAGGATTTACAACCGCAATTCGTTGGCGATATGCCAGCGAATTTCGGTCGAATCAATGCGACATCTCCGGCGTTAAATGAGGTAGAAACGCTCCAGAGCGATGGGTTAATCGCCCAGGTAATTAAAGAACTCGATTTGAAAGATAAAAGCGGGGAACCATATTCACCACAAAAATTTACCAACCCCGGTTTTTTAACGATTGTGTTTCAGAAAATCGGTGTGAAGATTTCAAATCCGGAAGATACCGATATTATTGAAATTAGCGGGATTTCAACCGAGCCGGAACAAGCGGTTAATATTGCGAATGGATTGGTTCAACGGTATCTAGCCTTGAAATCGTTAACTAACCGGCAGGAAGCGAAAAAAGCAATCGCATATATCACGCAGCAGCTGCCGCTGGTTAAAGCAGAATTAACCCGCGCGGAAGAAATCCAGCAGACATATATCGAAACTGAACATCTGGCAAATATCGAAACCCAGCGAACGAATCTCGCGAATCAATTAGACAATTTAAACGGCGCAGTATTAGCGGCGAAACGAACCCTTACCGCTGACGAGAAACGGCGACAAGCGATTAAAGCAGAACTCGCGCAACAGCCGGAATTACAACAGGCGACGGTTAATACGGAAGCGAACCCGATACTCCAATCGTTAAAATCCACCTTATATGGATTAGAACGCGATTTAGCGCAGTTGTTAACACAATATACCGAAGAGCATCCAGACGTGAAATCAAAACGAGAACAAATTGCCCAGACGAAATCGCAAATTAAAGAACAAGTTGAAAAAACATTCGCAAATTCCGGATTAGGTCGAAACCCGTATTATGATTCGTTAATCCAAAGTTATGGGAATAATGAAATCGAGTTGGTAGTGACGAAAGCGAATCTCGAAGTGTTGCAAAACCAGATTAACGAAGTGACCGCGAAATTAGATGCGTTAGACCGGAAAGCGCTCGAGTTATCTCGATTAGACCGGATAACCGTTTCGTTACGAAACCGATACAATACCTTATTATCCCAATTACAGACCGCAAAACTTGCTGAACAAATGGAAGTAACGAATGCCGTTCTTCTTTCCGCAGCAGAAGTACCCAAATCGAAGACGGTATTGAAATCATATATCTACTTTCCGAAACGAAAATGGGTGATGATAATCGGTGCGTTTTTCGGAGTAGCGTTCGGATTATTCCTCGTCTATTTCATCGAATATCTCGATGACCGGATTTATCGGGAAGAACAAATTCGGACAATAACCGATTTGCCGATATTAAGCGTAATCCCGCAGATTTCACAGGGTATCAGTTCAATTACAGCTCTGCCACCGGCGATCCAAGAAAAATTTGCTGATCTAGCGATGCTCCTAGGAATAAAAAATTCGAGTAAACGGATTGCGATTATGAGTATCAATAAACAGGAAGGGAAATCGTTCGTTACCGCTGCGCTCGGTATCGCATTTGCTCGTTCTGGAAAGAAAACGATCTTGGTTGACGGGAATATTAAATCTCCACAATTAGCGCAATTATTTCAAATTGCCACGAGTCAGGAAATGGGTCCCGTGGCAACGGCTGTTGAAGGACTAGATATACTCAGTAGATTCCCGCAATCGGTTTTAACTCAACCGGAGAACCTTAAGCAATATCTCGAAACACTATCCCAAACATATCAGATGGTATTATTTGATACCGCGGCACTAACCGAGTCGACCGTTGCTCGAGTTATCGCACCATATACCGACACCGTCGTATTGGTTATCGGTTCCGGAATGAGTACGGTCACGGAAACTAAACAATGGCTTGCTGATTTAACTTCATCGCAATCAATAGCAATTACAGGGATTATTGTAAATCGCGTTTCCTAACCGGTATAACGTAGTACCACCTGGGCTTATCGCTGGAATTAGCATATCGCTATGTTTGCAACCGTCGCCCGAAATTCATTTTTTATTTTCATTGCGCGTATCGTTGATGTCGTAAGTGTATTTATATTGATTTTTCTTATTGCACGATATCTCACCGCCCAGTTTGGAATCGGAACGTTTGGTCAATATGGTTTTATTGCTACGTTAGTCACCTTTCTTTTTTCCCTCGGATATATCGGTATTTCGCAAATTACGATTCGCGATGTCGCACAGACTCGTTCCCGTGCGAAACGATATCTTACATTAAGTTTGTACCTGCGCAGCGGATTGAGTGTTATTCTGGCAAGCATTATTTTAAGCATCTCGGTATTTATTCGACAGGATTCGCTCGGTCTTGTTCTCGCTTTTCTAATGATGATACTGGCGGAGTCGGTCAGTATCATTTCAGTAAGTTTTCTAGATATTCTAATTGCCTATGAACTCATGTACTACGATGCGATTGCCACGTTTATCTATCGGTTAACCACCCTAGCGATTACCGTTGGAGTCATCGTTCTGAACGGAGTGCTCTGGCATATATTCTTAGCGGTCGCACTTGCCGCTTTTGCTAAAGCAGTGTTTCTTGGAATCATATATCGGAGAACCGTTCCGCAGGCGGATATAGCGACAGAGGTACCACCAGCACCTACCACCGGTTATCTGATAAAACAATCGTTTCCGCTTGCACTCGCATTTTTAATTACCCAAGCGTATATGAAATCCGGCGTATTATTACTGCAAGCGTTAAGCTCGGAAGAACAAGTTGCATTATTTTATGCCCCGTTACGGCTTTTATTCCAATTCCAGTTTATCCCGTTTGCGTTAAGCACCGCGTTGTTTCCGATATTTTCGCGTGCGGCAAAAAACGTCCGTAGTCCGGAAAATAACCTGTTCGAAAAACAGGAAGAATTATCGCGGGTATTCGTTCGTGCATTTAAGTTCTCGATTATTCTGTGTGTGCCGATAATCGTTTCATTCCTTTTCCTCGCCCGACCAATAATCCTACTGATTTTCGGAGAGAAATTTTTACCGGCGGTCTCCTGTTTACAGATTCTCATCATTTCGTTTCCGGTAACCTTCTTGGAACTCCTCATGAATAATTTTCTGGTTAGTATAAAACAGCAGAAATTAATTCTGCTCTGCAACTCACTTTGTCTAGTAACCAATCTGCTCCTGAATTTCATTTTGATACCGACTTACGGTGCTATCGGTGCAAGCTGGGCTACCGTAGGTGCATATATAGTTCTGTTTTTTGCAGTGCTCTTTTTTATCCAGAAACATACCGGTATATCCCCGCTGCTTAAAACTTTACCTAAACCGATTATCGCTGGAATCGGTATGATACCATTTCTCTATTATGCGCAGCAGCATCAAGAACTGATTAGTCTTTTCATACTAAGCGGAATAAGTTTCGTGGTCTATTTCGTTCTGATTATTCTGATAAAAGGGTTTTCGGCGCGTGAAATTGAAGGGCTTAAAAGTATCCTAAAACCCAATAACCCAAATCCGAAATAAGATTTAACCGCAGACCGTGCAACCACCACCGAGAAAAGCAAAAGAAGGTTTGAAGATATAGGATTGTGAACGTAACCGAGTTCCTGTATGCGTGAGGTTCTCTGCGGTGAAAAATTTTATGGTTCTATTTCTAAAAGATATCTTCCGTTGGATGTTCTGGTTTCCGCTACGGAACATGTTAACGGTATTACCATTGCCGGTAGCATATACGGTTGGGACTTGGCTTGGTTATGTCTATTATGGAAGCGCAGGACGAAGACGGAAAAAAACGAAAACCGAACTGTTGTCGTTAACGGTTACAACGCAACTCGACCAGAAAACCATCAACCGTATCGTTCGCGAGGCGATGGTCAGTTTGGTTTTAAACTATATCGATATCATGCTGTATCCGAAACTTGCTCGAGTTCCAGTCGAATATTATACTGAAGTGGAAGGATTGCAAGAACTGCAATCCGCATTACAAAAGAACCAGGGGGTTATCCTCGCGCACCCCCATTTCGGGAATCCGCAATTGTTAATGCCAGCGCTTGGGTATCGGAATTTCCGGATTAATCAAGTTGGTCGCGCATTACCAACCTTAAATCAGATACAATCCGACACGGTACCGCCGCTCGGGTTACCGCCGATGAGCCCGACGCTGAACCGAATCCTGAATTTAATCCATCAGCTAGAACAAACACTTCCAGCGAAATATATTTACATCCACCAAACGCTATTACCGGCGTTCCGTTGTTTGAAAAAAAACGAAATTGTTGCCATTGCGATTGATGGACTTGCAGGGGATAATCGTGTCCTGGTTGACGTTGCAGGACGCGTTCTCTCGTTATCAACCGGACCGATAGCTATGGCGATGCGAACCGGTGCACCATTACTGCCAACGTTCGTTCTCCGAACTGCGAAAAAGTATATCCATAAAATTATCATTGAACCGCCACTCGCGCTGCAGAATACCGGAAACGAATCTGCAGATCTGGAGTTGAATACCCGAAAATTCGCGGAACGTATCGCTTATTATCTGGTTACCTACCCAGAGCAGATCGCGCGGTTATTCGGAAGCGAACCACCATACTTTACGGAAATATCAGCTGCTCAATTGCAAATGCCAAATAAACTCGACAAGCAAAAATCCAAAGTTCAAAACGAAACTTAAATTGAAGAAAAAATTTATGCACCGAGCTCGAAGAATGAATACCGAAACCCAAACAGGGTCTTTACTGCGGAATCCGCAGTGGTCGTGGAGATTATGTTGTGGTAATAACCGCAAGAACATATTTTCTCTGCGGTTAGATTTTATTACGGATCGCGGATTTATCTTGTTGGAGGTTCTGGTTTCGATATTGATTCTATCAATTGGTCTCGTGGCTGTGCTGGGAGCGTTTTCGTCATCGACTAAAATCATTGCTACCTCGAAACGATATGCTGAAGCGATTCGACTTGCGGAACAGAAAATGTTCGAACTACAAACAATGCCAATTGATTCTTGGCGTACCCGAGATAGTGGCGAGTTTGGTGACCAATACCCAGAGTATTCCTGGGAATATGAAGTTGAAGAATGTGATTCTGAATTTCCTGAGCTTGACTCTGAAATATCACTGGAGCCGGAAAAATATTATCGGATCACACTCCGAATAAAATATGAAGAACAAGGGAAATCAATTGTTCCAATCGAGCTGGTTACCTATATAACCAACCCACAGTCATTTTTAGAATAAATCGCAAATGGCCGATGCCAAATACCAAAAAAAATCTGAAATCGGATTCACCCTGCTCGAAATAATCCTCGGGGTTCTGATTTTCACAATGGTTATCGTAGCGGTATATACCACGTTCCGAACGGGGTTAGCGGTATATCGTAGCGGGATCGCAATGAAATCGGTCTATGTTTCGGTCCGAGCGATAACCGAGACTATTCGACTAGATTTACGGTCGGTCTGTGCAATTGAAGAGACATACTATGATGTTCCGCCACCGCCCCCGCAACCACAAACAGAAGAGCCGACCTATGGTGAAGATACCATTATTATAGAAGAAACAATGTATAGCCGAAATCCATATCCTTTTTCAGGAAATACTACGGAGATATCGTTTTACACCATTCGTACTATTCCGGTAGTTCGTCAATCATTACTTCGGGAACAGATTATGGCTGTCCGATATTATTTGGAGGAAAATAAACTATACCGGGAACGAGCCGGGATAACAGCACTTGCTGAAACCGCAGTGGGTGAAGAAATAGCGGATAATGTAGAGAAGTTTCGGGTTCGATATGGATACGTGAAAGAAAATAAATGGTTCTGGGTAGATACTTGGGATTCCCGGCGGGATGTGTATCGGCATCCGCGTGAACCGAAGGATGACTCGGAAATAATCACCCGACGTACCGTTCCGCTGCGGATATATCCAGATCTACTGCCGGAAGCGGTAGAGATTACCTTTGCTATTTCTGAACCCGACACAAGAAGACCAATTGTGCATGAATACCAGACAATAATTTTGATTCCAACTGCAACCGCGAGTTGGTAATTATCGTTATTCTGTTTTCAGTATTTAACCTGAGAACGGATAACTCAACGAAAACAACGTTATATGCAACCTCAATCCGGAGTGGTTTTAATCATAACCTTATGGATCCTACTGATTCTCTCGACTATTGCGCTTGGGTTTGCTTTCGAAATCCATCTTGAATCCCGGGTCGCTCGATATCAGCTTGACCGATATACGGCATCTTATGTAGCACAAGCAGGACTCCATCGAGCGTTCGTGGAATTGAAAAACGACTTAATCCTTGACCGAAAAGCACGCCCGCAAAGTATCGATTCGTTAGGGGAATCCTGGGCAAATAACGAATTTTCAGAAGAATATTATCAGAATGTCAAACTCGGTGATGGAAAATACTCGGTTACCGTTGTTGATGAATATAGCAAACTGAATATCAACTATATTAGCCGGGAGATGTTTATAGCAGCATTAACGGTGGTTCATCCAGAATTAGAAGATGAAGAAGAACGGCTGAATTTTATTGCGGACGCTTGGCAGGATTATCGTGACTCGGATACCCAATATTGGAAAGATACTACCATTGACGAACTTGCTTATTATAATCCGGAATCCACGGATATGATTTCCCCGAAGTATCTGATGAAAAATGGTTTATTTGAAACGGTAGATGAACTGCTGAATCTGCCGGGGTTTACCCCAGAATTGTTATACAAAAAAGTACCGATAGATATTGAAAACGGACAAGAACGCAGTCTATATGAATTATTTACCGTCCATGGTTCCGGATTGATTAATATCAATACTGCACCGAAACCGGTGTTGGTGAGCTGGTTTCGTGGTAGCGTTCCTGATATGGAAGCTGCTACGGAATTAGCCCAACAGGTTATCGACCGCCGAGAAGGACTAGATGAAATTCCTGGAACTGATGACGATAAACCGTTTCATTCACTCGCTGAACTCGGAACCTTACCTGGGCTCAACCCCGGGTATATTTCGGTTCTGTTGTCGCGGGGACAGGTAGCAACTAATTTATTTCGAATCACTGCTACCGGGGAGATACATCGTGCGAAGAAAACCATTACGGTTTTGGTCTCGCGAGATTGGGTAGTTCGTCAACTTACGGAACAGGAAAAGGAGTATAACGAAGACAAAACGAAAACAACGAAAGAAGGCGTGTCCCTGCGGATTAAACAATGGATTGAACAATAACTTCTATAACCTATTGCCGACGGATACCATAACCATAATGCGTACAAGTAGCTGGGTAAGTCAACAAATCTTTGCGGTTTGTCGTATATATTGGATACAATCAACCGCATCATAGACGATATAAGCTAATTATTGTAATTCGTTAAACTCTGGTATAATTATTGTTATAATATTATGGTTATAGAGATAGATTAACCGCCTACACAGTGTCGAAATACAATGTTGAAATTAAGAATTTATGGCAAAAATATTTACTGGGTTAGATATCGGCAGCAAAACGATTAAACTGGTACAATTGAAACGAGGACGGGGTACTGTGGTTCGTAACCAGCAACGAGCGCGATTTTCTCAGGTTGAACCAACGCCGGGGGAGCCTGAACTGAAAAGGATACCGGGTCGCGGTACTATCCAGTTGGTTAATTTTGCTATCAGTGAAATTCCCAGTCCACTGTCTGAACCACGAACCGTATATTCGGCGGAACAACCCCGTACAGCGAATCCCGAACAGATTGCAGAAACGATCGAACAGCTTTTTAATGCGCAAAAAATTCGACCGACCCATGTAATCACCGCGATCCCGAAACATCTTACTACCATACGGTCAATAACGCTACCAACGGATTCACCCGCTGAAATCGCCCAGATGATTCGGTTTGAAGCTGCGAAACAGATACCGTTTTTATCTGAAGATGATATCCTCGACTTCCAGATTATGGGTTCTTCTCCGCTTGGCGGTTCCCAGGTATTACTTGTTGCAGTGAGAAAACAGATTGTTGATAATCATCTTGCGCTGTTTAAGAACATAGGGATTGAACCGGAAATCGTTACCGTCAGTTCCGTAGCGTTCTATACCGCCGCGAAACAAAGCGACCAACTCGAAGAAGGTGCGGTTCAGGTTTTGCTCGATATTGGCGCTAGTATAACCGATTTAACCCTGGTTCGGAACCGGATTCTCGTGTATTCACGAAGTGTACCGGTTGCGGGGAATCAATTAGTGCATCGGCTCCGTGACCAACTGCAGATTGATGAACTCTCTGCGGAAGCGATGGTTCCGCGCATCGATTTAACGCGGTCAGATTTCGGATTAGACACATATCATCGTCCGGCGCTCGAATCAGCTATAAGCGGTTGGCTAGAATCGCTCGATAACGAAATTAAACAGTCGCTGGAGTATTTCCGGTCAGAATCAGGCGTAGCGCAACTCGATTCAATGATTGTAAGTGGCGGTTTATCCCAGATGAACGGGCTAGCCGCGCATCTTATGAAAGAGCTGAATCTAGAAATTATCCCAGCGAATCCACTCAACTATATTTCGATTCATCGCAGTCAGGTTACCAAAGAACTGAACCTATGGCAACCACGCCTGAACGGAGCAATTGGTTTAGCGCTTCGTGGGTTTGATACCGAACTCGGCGCTGGTCTAAATTTACTCCCTCGTGAATTATTACGGCAACGATATCGAAATGTTCAGCGACGGAAATATATCGCGAGCAGCGCGCTTGCGGGAGTAATAGTATTAACCGCGCTCGGAACCGGATATCGCGAATATATTGTTCGGGAACAACGCCTTATTGATATTAATCTCAAATTGCGAGAATTGACACCGCTCGCGTCGAAATTAACCGAGATGCAATCCCAAATCGAACGAATTAAAGCAATGATTTCACCGGATGACCCAGCAATAGATGTGTTAGTTACACTCAGTCAGTTAGATTTTATTCCGAGCCAACTGGCGATAATCCGATTTGATTATAAACGGAACAGCCAATTGACAATAGACGGAGCAGCGTTAACTCTACCGGATATAATCATGTTCCGTGAAACACTAGATAAATCCGGATTATTTGAACTCGTTAAACTCCGCGATACTCGCGCTGGACTCATGGAAGGTAAACCGGTTCAATTCTTTACGATAGAATGTAAACTTAAGAAAACACAACAAGAACTCGGTGCTAGAAAAATATAAGTCAATGGTCAATATGCAAGCTTCATTTTACCTTGAAAATTGATAATGCATAATTTTGAAGTGAGTCGATATGAAATGGTTAGATAAATTAGTTACAACACAACGGGAACGGTATCTGTTATATACTACTGCGGCAATGTTAGTCATCGCACTTCTGTTATACTGGGTAATATTGCCGCTTGCAGGGAAATGGTTTGCGCTAACCCGGAAATTGCAACGGCAAGAAGCAGAACTAAAAAAAGTTCTCGCGTTAGTTAATCGGAAAACGCAAATCGAACAGGAGTTTGCCCGATATCAATCGCAGATTGAAATGAAAGGAATAACCGAAACGAAATTGCCGGAAGATATGTTGATGCTTGACGCAAACAATGTTGGAGAACAGCTTGGGATTGTGTTCAGTATTCGCCAAATCACGAAGGTTAAATTGAAAGATTTACCAGGATATGAAGAATATCTTTTGCCGATAAGTTTCGAGTCGGATTTAGCGCAACTTGGCGAGTTCTTAGGTGAAATGCAGCATCGAGCGATTTATGTGCATCGGCTGGTGATTAACCGGAAAAGTGGAGTGAATAATCCGAGGTTATCAGTTGATTTAACCTTAGCGAAAATCGTTGCGAAACCGGTGGAGAAAGAATAGTTACAATAGTGTCAATAGACGTTACGGTTGCATCAAAAGTTAAGGGAAGATCAAGAACACAACCGATCAACGATATGACACCACAAATATAACCGGTTAACTTTGTCATGTTTACGTAACCCATGAATCGAAAAAAACTTATCACGAACACTATTTTAATCATCATCATACTCGGTTTGCTCGGTTATTATTTTTTCTACCAGCGGAATCAAGGGGGGGCTCGTATCGCCCGTAAAACAGTTCCGGCTAAACCCACTTCTGACCGAATTCAGGTTCCATCCGCAGGCAGCGAACTGAGTGGAACTAACGAAATTCGAGTCGAAACTTCATTTGATGGTAATGCGGTCGTAACCAAACGGTTCTACCGGAACATTGGCACCCGCGATTTATTTACCCCATTAATTCCGCCACCACCGCCACCGAAACCAAAAGAACGAGGAGTCCATGAATTAACCATCAACTGGGTTGTGGAAGAAATCATTAGCGCTAACGAAGCGATTATAACCGATACGCGTCGTGCTCCGCATACGGTATCGCCCGGGGATGAGATTGGTGGGGTTACTATCGGGAGAATTGAACCGGAAACGAACCGGGTTGAATTGATCTATAAAAACGAATCGAAATGGTTGGTTTTGCAGGATATCGAAACAGTGACCCGTGGCTGGAAATTAGAAGGGGTTTCTCCAGACACCGGAGAGGCATACGTGTTTATTGAACGATATGGCAGATCAATGCCATTGTCTGAAGGGACAACGTTTGACCATATCCGACTCGAAAAAGTTCGAGATGACGGTATCGAACTAAAATATGGTACCCAAAGAAGAATAATTAAAATGGGAGGATTTTAATGTCAATATCAATATTCATATTATCAAGAACCAAATTAAATCCAATTGATTTTTTAAAATCGATACTGTGAAAAGTTGGATTTTGGACGTATCGTTTATCAAAAGGAAGGATATAATCTTATGAAAAAACTAGTTACTGCCCCTGGAATATGGATGATTATATTTTGTTTACAATTGTGTATCTCCTGCTTGTTATCGCCTGGTTTTACCCAAGAGCAGGTACCGCCGCCTATGCCACCCCCACCGATAGGTGGAGAGGTTCCGCCACAAGTTACGCCTACGCCGGTTCCACCGCCGGCTTCCGCTCCGGTTCGTTCAACTGTGGAATCGACCGGTGAAATTCGGTGGACGGTTACCTTAACTGATACGGTCATTGATAATGTTGTCGGTACCATGTCGAAACGGTTCGGGGTGAATATCGTCGTTTCGAAAGGAGTTAAAGGAAATAAGATCAGTTTAGCGTTAACCAACGCTACGTTGGAACAAGCACTGGATGCGATTACTGGACCGAATAGCTGGAAATATTACCGAGAAGAGAACACGATTACGATCATGACCATTCCTGAATATCAAGAGAAACAGAAAGAGTTGGTAATTCAGAAAACGTATCAGATTCAATATACCACAGCAGCGGATGTGCAGAATGCAATTCAATCGCTCTTATCTTCCGCGGGGAAAATTACCCGCGATGACCGAACCAACCAGCTATTCATCACAGATACCCCAGAGACGTTAGCGAAAATAGATGCGTTAATTGCGAATATTGATATTCCGGTCACCACGGAAGTTTTCGCAATCAAATATGCTGACCCTGATGATATTGCTAAAAAACTTGAAGGAGTGAAAAGCCCTAAAGGGAAAATTGAAGTTGATACCCGGCTGAATACCATAGTTGCGACCGATGTAGAGCCGTCTATTGTTAAGATGCGCGAGTTGGTTAAACAATTGGATATCAATACCCAGTTAGAAGTGTTCATAATCAACTATGCGAAAGCGGAAGAGATTCAGACGAAAATAAAAGAATTGCTCTCGAAAAAGGGATATTCTCAGGTTGATAAACGGAATAATCGGTTGATTGTAGATGATATCCCGAGCCGAATTGAAAAGGTGAAACAAGTAGTTGCTGCATTAGATGCACCGGATAAACTAGTGTATATCGAGGCGGAAATTGTTGATATGGATTATAACAAATCCGTTTCGCTCGGGATAAACTGGAATTATGGATTAAGTTTTAATATTTCCGGCGCGAGTAGTACCGATACGACAAGCGGAGCAACCAGTTTTTCGCCGTCAGCAAATTTTACTATCCCGCTGCCTGGGGGAAGTTCCTGGGAAGACCAAGTACGCAATTTCTTTAGTCATAACACCAGTTTTATCACCGGAACTTTATCCGCTACGGCAAAACTTCCGACCGCATCAACCGGAGATACCGATATCCTTGCTTCGCCACGGATTCTGATAAAAAATGATGAAAAAGCATCTATCATTATCGGCGGTACGTTGCCGTATACTACCGTGGTAACCCAACCTGCAACTACCACATCAACGTATAGCCAATATTATTCTCAAGTGAATCAAGATTATGGAATTAAACTTTCGGTAAAACCGCATATTAACGACGATAATGTCATTGATATGGATATAACCATCGAAAATACTTCCGCAGATACGATGACTCTCGAAGCTGGCGGTACTAAATATACCGGCGTCAAGACGACCACAAGTAAAGCCGAAACGAAAATTCAGGCGCGGAATAATCAGACCGTCGTTATCGGCGGATTGGTTTCGCAGAGTAAATCAAACTCCAGAACCGGTATCCCGATTTTAGAAAAAATTCCGGTCTTGGGCTCGACCCTCTTTAGTGCTAAAGATACCAAACACGCAAAACGAAACCTGTTATTATTTTTGACTCCGCATATTGTTTCCGGGACTACTGCGGCAATGAATGCTGTTCAACCGGAAGCATACGATGCATTGATGAAAGCGCGAGCATTCCCAACGGATACAAATCAACCAGCACAGAAGAAAACCAGCGTAGAACCGACTGACCGTGAAGCTCCGGAGATACCAAAATAACCTATTTCTATTACCATAGGGTTTGTGCCTATAGTCTGGGTAGTTGTATAATACTATTTTAGAGCAATTACACGAGTTTTTAACAAGTATATTTTTTCAACGGTATGCGTAAGGAAGAATATGGGTTAGCTGCGGTTGGGTTTTTATTATTATCATTAGCCTTTCCGCCATATTTTATTAGTTTTTTAGCCGCATCCGCGCTCGGTGGTTTGGGGTATCTTTTAAAATCGCTTAGCGAACAAGACCGAGAAGAACTAATCCGATTCGAAAAGGAATTTCGGAAAGGATACGAACTAGAGCATCAAAACCAGTTCCGACAGGCGGAAGAAATCTATCGCACGTTAATTGAAAAATATCCGAAGTTTGCGTATATTGCGGAAGAACGAATTAAATGGCTCAATCGAGAAGCAAACGTGAAGCTTGAATCTCGAGACTCGAACCAAACGGAAAAACCTAGCAACGGGAAAATGTAACCGTAAAGTATGGTTTCGAATTGCAGGTTTTGAAGATACGATATTTTGTAAAGGAGGTGAAAATCCATTGCTATGTCAAAACTGCGGGAGGAGTGTTTCTAAAACCAGCCGATACTGTCCGAATTGCGGAACCGCGATTGCTCGCCCTGAACTCAAATCGCCTGAGATCCAATCAACCGATAGCTCGCCGGGAAAGAAGGTTAAACGGTCGCGAATTTCGCTTTTATCTACCCCTGAATACCAGGAAGTACAATATAAATTTATGCTCGGCGATTATGAATCTGCTTTACTAGGATATGAGAAACTCCTGAAAGAAAATCCGGGATTAAATCAACCGCAACTGTTATGTGACCTCGGGCATTGTTATCTTCATGCGGGTAAACATTCGCAGGCATATCAAGCATATCAGCGTGCATTGAAATTGAAATATAAAGGATTAGACCTTTATTTCAATCTAGGGTTAATCAAGCTTTATCGCAATGAAATAGCGGAAGCAATCGACTGTTTCACCACCGCGCTCTCGCTCCATAATGAATATCAACCGAATAAATATTATCTCGGATTATTCTATCCGCAGAAATCGTTGTTTATTGCGGATATATATTTCTATCTTGGGGTAGCGCGGTCAAAAAGCGCTAACCCTAAGTCAGCGATAACTGACTTACAGGAAGCAATTCGATTGAATCCATATCTAGTTTCCGCGTATCAGGTACTTGGCGATTGTTATCTCGGACAAAATGAGTTTGAAAAAGCAATCGGCGCGTATCTTCGTGTCATCGAATTAACCCCCAGCGTTTTAGATACTTTAGCCACACGAAATAATCTCGGTATTGCATATTATAGATCCGGGCAAATTCAGAAAGCGATCGAGCAGTTTAATGAAATCATCCGCCGAGAGCCAGGAAACGCAAATGCAATATATAACCTCGGGTTGATTTATGCGAAACACGGGCTCGGGAAATCAGCAACCGACCGTACTATGCTTGATTCGAAAGATTTCCGCGAGTTTATCAGTTTTATGGAAGGCGCTTCGTTTACGTTCGATATGGTTAAACCGGGCGGAAGTCCAACCGGGTCGTTAGTAGATACCGCTACAGGAGCAGGCGGATTACGAATTATCGGGACGAGTCCCAAAATGCGCGAGGTGGTTCGAAAAGCGAGACTGGCAGCGGCAATCGATTCGACGGTTTTAATTACGGGAGAAAACGGTACCGGGAAAACGCTCATTGCCCAGATTATCCATCAGAATAGTCCGCGGAAAAATCAACCGTTTGTGGTGGTAAATTGCGCTGCGTTGCCGGAATCATTACTGGAATCAGAACTATTTGGACACGAAAAAGGGTCGTTTACCGGAGCCACTAACCGCCGCATCGGTAGGTTTGAATCCGCTAACCACGGAACGATATTCCTTGAAGAAATAGGAGATATAAGTCCTGTTTTACAACTGAAGTTACTCCGGGTTCTGCAAGATAAAGCGTTTGAACGAGTCGGTGGAAATGAGACTATTAAAGTAGATGTTCGAATCATCGCGGCAACGAATCAGGATTTATATCAAGCGATCGCGGAAAAGCGATTCCGCGAAGATTTATTTTATCGTCTGAATATTATTCCAATCCATATGCCTTCGTTGCGCGAACGACGAGAAGATATCCCTTATTTAGTGGCGCATTTTTTGCGTAAATATGATAAAGCAGGAGCGATAACTATAGCTCCTGAAACGATGCATATTCTCCAGCATCGGGATTGGCCTGGAAACGTTCGTGAATTAGAAAATATGATTGAACGGATTGTAGTCATGGCAACCTCTAACGTTATCCGGCCAGCTGACCTTTATGCGCTTGATGCCGGAGCATCAATTTCAGAGATTATGGCACCAACAGATACTACCACTTCGAAAATCCTTCCCTTAGAAGAAATAGAAAAAAAATATATTTTGCATGCGCTGAATATCAATAATTGGAATATCACCAGAACCGCTGAACAATTGCGGGTTAGCAAGGTTACGTTGTATGAAAAAATAAGAAAATATAATTTGGTTAAACCAACACCTACAGGATAAATTTATATTTCTTATCTCCTCTATATCAAATCCTAATTTTTTCCATCTTTCGATTACCACAATGATAGTTTAATCTCTACATTTTTGGAATTGCATTTGGCAAGATGCGCATCTTCACGATATCTCCTTTTTTCGTTGAAATAAAAGTTGCTGGAACAGAATGATAGAGAAGGTAATAGGTTTTCGTTCGAGCGGGTAGTTTATGTATCGGAATTATGCAAATGCGAAATAGCGTTCAGAAAATGAACGGTATCGTTAATTTTCTGAACGGTTGTGTTGGGTTACAAAAACATAACCGACAAACCGATATTTTATAAATATTTGATTTTATTATTGTTGCAATACAATCGGTGCCAATATTATTATTTGGTATAAAATTTGCTTAAATAGATTTATCGAAGGGGGTGAATATATTTGAATATTTACCATTGTTTAGTTAAAGGGGGACATGTTGGCTCCGGTCGATATGTCGAACGGAAATTATTAATTCGGGCGAATAATATCCTTGAAGCTATGCAGAAAGCGAAAGGATTCGCCGGAGTTAAAAAGGGTCATTGCTATAAGAATGGCACTAGTGTTCTCCATGTAAAAATGCTCAATTAAGATAGTAAGATATTATTGATGTTGTTTAGAAAGAAAGCAATTGCTGCGAAAAGCTCGGACTGACTATAAACGCAATATCGTTCCCTTGCCGGGCACGAAATGAAAAATTTAAACGCGTTCCCCTCAAATCCCTTGGTCAGTTTCCGAGCTTTTTTATTTTCCCTAAAAATCAACTTTTAATTTCAATTCTTAGCAAAATAATCAGCTCACCTAAAAAATCTAAATTTCCTCTAGACAAGATAATCTATCCTATGGTATCTTAACAGAGTTATCTATTATTTATAAAATGTTCCACGTGAAACATACACGTGAAATATAAATGTTAAATATCAGGAATGAATAGAATTATTACTATTGCGAATCAAAAAGGTGGTGTCGGAAAAACCACAACTGCGGTCAACCTTGCCGCTTGTTTAGCTGCAGCAGGTAAAAAAACGCTGCTGATCGACCTTGACCCGCAAGCAAACGCAACGAGCGGACTCGGACTAGATAAAAGATTAATTGCAAAAAGCATCTATGACGGTATCATTAATTCAACCCCTATTGACCAAATTTTAGTACATACTTTTGTTCCGCTGCTTGATTTGTTGCCCGCAAACGACCAGCTAAACGGAGCACAAGTTGAACTAGTTGAGATTGAGAATCGTGAATTTCTCCTTCAGCAAGCCATTAATTCGATAAAAAATAGTTATGATTATATTCTAATTGACACTCCACCTTCGCTAGGTTTATTAACAGTTAACGCTCTCGTTGCAGGGAATAAGATATTAATCCCGCTCCAATGTGAGTATTATGCGCTGGAAGGGTTTGCGAAACTGCTCGAAACCATAGAATTAGTTAAATCATCACTCAATCCGGAACTAGCGATTCTGGGAATCATTTTAACTATGTATGATAGTAGAACTAATTTATCTTCGCAGGTAGCTGATGAAGTCAGGCAACATTTTGGCGACCGAGTATTCAAAACGGTTATCCCACGGTCGATCAGATTAAGCGAAGCGCCAGGGTTTGGCAAACCGATTATTTTTTATGATTTCCGCTCTTCCGGAGCCGAAGCTTATATTAAACTAACTCAAGAGGTGATTGAACGTGAAGAAACAAGCGCTCGGTAGGGGATTATCTGCATTAATTCCTACAGAGAAAAAACAAATGCTCGAAACGTTAGCGAGAGACCAGCAGAAACAAGAGCAAGTAGTGGAAATTCCACTCGCTAGTCTTAAGCCGAATAAGCTACAACCGCGACAAAATTTTTCAGATACTTCCCTTGAAGAATTAGCTGCTTCTATTCGAGAAAAGGGAATAATCTTACCGATAACGGTTCGTCAGGTTGATTCTGGCTATGAAATCATTGCTGGAGAACGAAGGTATCGCGCTGCGGTTAAGCTTAATCTCCCAACGATTCCGGCAATTATTAAACAGGTTTCAGACCAAGAGGCGTTAGAATTAGCGTTGATTGAAAATCTCCAACGTGACGATTTGAATCCAATTGAAAAAGCAAAAGGATTCCAGCAACTAATTACGCAATTCAATTTACGGCATGAAGATATAGCGAAAAAGACCGGATTAGATCGTAGTTCTGTTTCAAATATATTGAGATTATTAGAGTTACCTGAATCTATCCAGGAAAAGGTTTCACGTGGAACAATTTCTTTCGGACACGCCCGCGCGTTGTTATCTCTTCCAACCGTTCATCAGCAAGAAGAAGTATGTACTATTATTCTAAAAAAATTTTTATCGGTTCGACAAACAGAGAATTTAGTTAAACGGATTAAATCAGGTCATAAGGGTCTCGAAAGGAAAACAACTCCAGCACCTGAAGTAGCTCACCTTGAAGAACAGATTCAACGTGCGCTGGGTACTAAAGTTCGGTTGTCTGTTCGCGGAAAGAAAGGGAAAATCGAAATTGAATTCCATTCACTCGATGAGCTAGACCGAATTCTGCTAAAACTCGGTGTAAAACCGGAATAATAGGTTTTAAGCAGTTCATTCTTTTATTTCCTAAATATTTACTTTTCCTATAGTTACGAGGTTAGGATTCTTATGCTAAAAAAGCATTTATTTGTTCCAGGCAAACGAAAATATATTCATGAACGAAAGCGGTTACAAGGATGCATTCTTTGTGGAATATTAAACAACGCACCGGATGTGGTAAACCTAACGATATATAAGTCTAAATTATTTTCGGTTAGTTTAAATCTTTATCCCTATAATCCTGGTCATGTAATGTTATTTCCGAATCGGCATATCGTTGACCCGCGAGAATTGACCATAAAAGAGGTTAACGAACTCTATAAAATCCAAAATTTAACAATGGATGTACTCGAAGAAATCTATAATCCACGAGGGTTTACTATCGGATTCAATGTCAGGGAAGCTAGCGGAGCAAGTATCGAGCATCTCCATTTGCATATTGTTCCCCGATATTATAACGAACTTGGCTTCCTCGATATCATTGGCGGGTCGAAAATTATCGTTGAAGACCCGAATGAAACCAAACAGAAACTAACCGATGCTTTCGTAAAAAAACTTGCTACACTAAAGAAAAAACCATAGGTAGTTTTAGCTTGACTCTGGAGTAGAATCGGAATTGAACCGTTCAATTCCGATTCTACTCCATTATAGGAATATTAAATTGTTTTACGCGACAACAAAAGTCAATCGAAAAGATAAAAACAAAACTAGTAAAGTATATTTGCTTGTCATATTTTACATTTAACGTGCCAAGAGACTTAAACCAATTTATTTGTCAAATATAAATACTTTACACAATACATCGTGAGGGATATATGAAATGGGTGACGAGAGAACATATTAAGGTTGACCGAGTTGCTTGCCCTTGGTTGATTAAAAAGTTTATTGATCCGCAAGCAGAATTCATATTCGTTCCAGCGGATAAAATTGCTGTAACAGAAGGAATACCGTTCGATGCAGCGGGAGTCGAACTAGGGCATCATAGTGGCAAATGCAGTTTTGAAGTGATTATCGAAAAATACAACCTCTCAGATCCAGCTCTAGTAGCGCTAGCGAAAATTGTTCATGCTGCAGATGTTTCCACCGACCGAGATAGCGCACCGGAAGGACCGGGATTAAAGGCTATCGCTCAAGGATTTGCTTTAATCTGTAATGATGACCATGAAATTCTGGAGAAAGAGTTTATCGTTTATGATGCGCTTTATGCCTATTGCCAGAACAAAATTAAAGAAGAAAAAAGCTGATTTGCTATAAATAGCTGAATCGGTCAATAGGCGAAGTTAGCAACGTATCGTTCAATTTTCTTTTCCGATTTAGCGCAAAGTTGCATTCCTAATCTCTATCGAACTATCAAAATGTTACATGAAACAGGAAAACCTCCTTATAGCATCTCGTATCCTTGATTGGTTGGGTTTGAAAAGGAACATTCTGGTCATGTTAGTTACGGTTCTGATTATCGGGATGGGTGAAGAACTTTGGAGCCGATTTATCCCGAAATATTTGGAACTTCTCGGTGCATCGGCGTGGATCATTGCGTTCTACGGTACGTTAAAAGATATCCTAGATGCGTTGTATCAGTACCCTGGCGGATGGTTAACAGACAAACTAGGTCGCCGAATTGCGTTACTTATTTTCATTTGGCTAGCTATATTCGGTTATATCCTTTACCTAATAAGTCAGAATTGGCTGTTCGTTATTATTGGGACGCTCTTCGTTATGTCGTGGAGTAGTTTAACGCTACCTGCGATATTTGCAATTATCGGGGATAACCTGCCGAAATCTCGACGGGTTATCGGATTCAGTATGCAATCAATTCTTAAACGGATTCCGATTGTTCTCGCGCCACCGCTCGGCGGAGCAATTATTGCGGTCGCATGTTCGCAGTTAGGCGAGCAAAAAGGTTTCGTAACCGGTATTCGGCTCTGTCTCGTTATCACCATTATTCTCTCTCTCATATCAATGATTATCGTTCGCAGGTATTATATTGAAAAACCAGTATCGGTAACCGATTCGTTTCGATTCTCCGATATCTGGCGGAAAATGGATACGCAATTGAAACGATTGTTAGTTTCCGATATCCTTGCGCGTTGGGCGGAAGGTATCCCAAAGGTTTTCATTGTTCTCTATCTCATGAATATTCTTAATGTGGACACGTTCACCTTCGGCTGGTTAACCAGCATCCAGATGCTAACCGCAATTTTAATCTATATTCCTATCGCTAAACTTGCGGATGTTACTGAACGGAAACCGTTTGTGCTTTTAACCTTTATCTTTTTTTCCCTGTTTCCGCTAATGGTGGTTACTGCAGATGAATTCGCCCCATTAACGATTGGGTTGACAGTAGCGTTTATCATCGCTGGTTTTCGCGAAATTGGTGAACCTGCGCGAAAAGCACTGATTGTTGATTTAGCGCAACCGGATGCACGCGCTCGTGCGGTTGGAGTATACTATTTACTGCGCGGGATTATTGTTTTCCCAGCGTCGCTGGTTGGCGGTTGGCTCTGGACGATTAAACCGGAATATCCATTTTATCTCGCGTTCATTATCGGAACGCTTGGTGTTACGGTGTATGCTTTTTCCGGTCCGGGCGGTAAATCCAAACACTGAATCGGGAAGCCGGAAACTCGGAGAACGGGATAAATAATTTTCTCATCCTTCACCGATTTACTGGTTCACGCATTCGTTATTTTGTAACTTATGATATTAGTTACTGGTGCAACAGGATTTCTCGGTAAAAATTTAGCTACGGAACTCCGGAGAAGAAATGAACCGGTGCGTGCGTTTGTTCGCTCAAGGAAAAGCGAAGCTAGCTGTGCCCTTAAAGAATTGGGGATAGAATTGGCGGAAGGCGATATAACCGATGAAATTTCACTCACCAAAGCGGTAGCGGGTTGTCAATACGTTTTGCATACTGCGGCGTTGGTTAAAACTTGGGTACGCGATCGAGTTCAGTTTGACCGGGTTAATGTTGAAGGGCTCGGAAATGTTCTAACTTGCGCTACCCGAGCCGGAGTACAGAAAATTATTTATACCTCGTCATTTATTGCGCTTGGTCCAACGGATGGAGTAGTAGCCGACGAGAATTATATCTCACCACACCGTTTGACCATCAGCACCGCCTTTCATAACGATTATGAACGAACGAAATATCTTGCGGACCAACTAGCGCGGAAATATGCGAATGAAGGATATCCGGTCGTTATCCTGTATCCTGGGGTAATTTACGGACCAGGCGAAATGACGCAAGGGAATATCGTTGTCAACCTAATTCAGCAATATCTTAACCGGAAGCTGCCCGGATTGCTCGGTGACGGCTCGAAGCAATGGAATTATGTTTATGTTGATGATGTGGTAACCGGGCATATTCTAGCGCTTGAAAAAGCGCCGCTTGGAGCAAGATATATCCTTGGTGGCGAAAATGCGAGCATCCAAACGTTTATCAGTTTACTTGAATCGCTCTCGAACATTCCTGCACCGAAACGGCATATCCCATATTGGCTAGCAAAATTCGTTGCCGGCTGCGAAGAAGTGTACGCTAGGTTCAGCAATCGCATTCCGCAGAATACCCGCGGAACTATCGAAATCTATAAGCACGATTGGACCTATACTTCTGCAAAAGCAGAACAAGAACTCGGATATACCCATATCCCGTTGAAAGAAGGATTAGTTAAAACGCTAGCATGGCTGAAAACGAAACAAGGGCAAATGAACTATTAGCAATGCAGCTTAGCCATATTACGCAATGCTCATTAGCTCATTTCGAAGTGAATTGGTTGATAAGGATGGAGCGGGAGACGGGATTCGAACCCGCGACACCTACCTTGGCAAGGTAGTATTCTACCAACTGAACTACTCCCGCAACCAAACATCGTTTGGGAAAAAGATTAGCAGGCGTTAATTCCTCTGAGGTAAACCTAAATCACTGAATTTCTCAATACAATTATTATATCATACGATTTTTATTAAAACAAATCGAATGTACCGAGCGAACAACCAAGATGAGTATATTACTCTATTCTTTTTCAATAGATAATTTCAAGAAATGGCAAGAGCAAGAAATGCAAGGGTCATAATTCCGGACCGCTTGTTCGCATCGCCACGTGAGTTCTTCCGTAGGTGCATCTATCATATGCGGGACGATTTTCCATAAATCTTGTTCGATACTCCGCTGGTTCTGTGAAGTAGGCGGAACGATTTTCGATTCTACAACGAGACCGTGGTCATCGACGCGATAGCGATGGTAGAGAATCCCCCGAGGTGCTTCCGTGCATCCATGACCTACACCAGCACGCGGCTTAATCGTAACCGACGCTTGTTCAGGCATCTGGTATTGATTGATGATTCGGAGCGCTTCTTCGATAGCATACAACGTTTCAACACTCCGAGCGATGATGCTTTTAAACGGATTGTAACACGGTATCGTTAATCCTGCATCTCTCGCTGCTTGTTGAGATAACGGGGTTAACTTATCGAAATTTAAATTGACTCGCGCTAACGGGCCAACAAAATAAGCATCGCGCGGTTTCAGTTTAGCATGTAGCGAGGTTGAATGCGGAACCTGGAATTCCATAAAATATTCGAAAAATTGTTCAATAGCAATATCCAATCCCTGATTAGAAACGATTCGCCCTTCATTGAAAGGGTATTCATCCGGATGACGTAACGCGACATATTCATAATTCGACTCAAACGCCGGAAACGGTAATGTTGCGGTAAACCGAATCGTTTCCAGAGCAGCTTCTTTCGCCCATTCTAAATCCGGAACCAACGCCAGTAATTCTTTTTTCGACGGGACTTTATAAAATCCACCAACACAAGCGGATACCGGATGTACCGACCGCCCACCGAGTAACGCAACAATTTCATTCCCGATTTTTTTCAACCGTAGTGCGCGTTCAACCACATCCGGAGCGTCTTTTGCGAGCTGAAATGCATCTTGATACCCGAGAAAATCCGGTGCGTGCAACATATAGATGTGAAGCACATGACTTTCAATCCATTCTCCGCAGTAGAATAGCCGACGGAGTTCGCGCAGCTGGCCATCAACCTTGACACCAAAAGCGTTCTCAAGCGCATGCACGGAACTCATCTGATATGCTATCGGACAAATCCCACAAATTCTCGCAACGATATCCGGTACTTCTTTATAACTTCGCCCGATAAGAAACGCTTCAAAAAACCGTGGCGGCTCAAAAATGTGGAGTTTAACATCAACTACCCGATTATCTTTCACTTTGATATATATACCGCCTTCACCTTCAACTCGGGCTAGCGCTTCAACTTTAATTGTTTTACTCTTTTTCATATTACATAATTATCCTAGATTAACAAAGCTTAGATCAAACAGATTTGAACCAGCGATACTCTATGAAATCGTTTTTTAAACAATTGGAGTAATCTCAGTGTTTACTTTTCGTGCGCTTCGCTTTCTTTTCGAAACGCTTCTGCATACGCATTAAACCCACGATATAAACGAATAATGTCCGGAGTAGCAATCTGTAAATTCTGTTTGAACCATTGACTTAACGAACTCGGATTCGGTGACTCCATCGGACCGAAACAACCATAACATCCTCGACTATACGCAGGACATATTGCGCCGCAGCCCGCTTGGGTTACCGGACCAAGACATGGAACACCGGTTGCAACCATCACACAAATTGTTCCCCGCCGTTTACATTCCATACATACGCTATATTGCGGGATATTTGCCTTGCGATGATTCAATAGTGCACTGATGACTTCTACCAGTTGCTGCTGGTTAATCGGGCATCCACGCAGTTCAAAATCTACCTTCACATGCGCCGATATCGGGGTTGAGTGGTCGAGGACTTGGATATATTCCGGAGTCGGATAAACCAGGTTGATAAATTTATGTACATCTTTAAAATTCCGTAACGCTTGTATTCCACCAGCTGTAGCACATGCACCAATGGTAATGAGCAGTTTCGATATACGACGAATATGCTGGATTCGTTCTGCATCATGCGCGTTGGTAATACTGCCTTCAACTAAAGAAATATCATACGGACCGGATTTAACCGCGCGTGACGCTTCGAGAAAATTGGCAATATCAATCACCGCTGCGACCGCTAATAGTTCGTCTTCGCAATTGAGCAGATTTAATTGGCATCCGTCACAAGAAGCAAATTTCCATACCGCTAAAGTTGGTTTCTTTTTCATAACGTTAGATTCTATCGAGGTGAATCAACCGTTCACAGTTATTCTCTATTTAGAACTAATACCCTCGTTGAAATAGGAATCAGGTTATTATAATTCTCGTTTTCCAAAATGCGGTTTAATTTGTGCATAATTGAATACCGGTCCATCTTTACATATAAATAACGGACCGCATTGACAATGGCCGCAAAATCCGATACCACATTTCATGTTCCGTTCCATAGAAATATAAATGTTAGAATCCGGAACCTCACGTTTTTGCAGTTCAACGATAGTAAACCGCATCATAATTTCCGGTCCACAAATCATTGCTATCGTATTTTCAGGTTCAAACGAAATTTTGGGAAATAAGGTGGTCACTACACCGACGGAACCATGCCACTGTTCATTGCCGCGGTCAACAGTCACCAAGACTTCGAAATCGAATCTTCCCCGCCATTGTTGCAATTCTTCAAGATATAACAAATCGTTCGGTGTACGCGCGCCATAGAGTAGGATAAATCTATGATATAACTTCCGCTGTTTTAATATCTGATATATTGCCGGTCGTAACGGCGCTAATCCGATTCCGCCGGTAACAATAACTACATCTTTACCGTATGCTAATTCAACCGGCCATTTGCTTCCAAACGGACCGCGTACTCCGAGATAATCCCCCGGTTTTAATACACCGAGCGCGTTCGTAACCGGACCGACTTTTCGAATAGTATGCACTAACCTTTTCGGTTTGTTCGGGTCGCCGCTAATGGAGATAGGCACTTCACCGACACCGAAAACATAGAGCATGTTGAACTGACCTGGAAAAAAGGTGAAGGTTTTTTGTGAATTTTGCAGCGATAATTCCAGTGTTACCGTATCGTAAGTATCCTGATAAACTCTAGTTACTTTCGCTAATTGCGGAGAGAACAGGTCGTTCATATATTTTTTTATTTTATTATTATAGTAAATCGAATCGCGCGAATGGAAGCGATTAAGTCTGATTTTTACGTTACTTCTCACCGTACATATCTAGGAGTTGTAATCGGGTTGCCTGTAACCGCTCTTCCATAAGCCGGGCAAATCGTTTCATCAGTTCATATCCCAAATCATGGTCTTCTTCGCATTTACTCCGCAGACATTTCCCGTCGAATTCGAAGGCGCGAATCGGTTCAATCGCTCGAATATCAAAATGCCAGCGATACGGCGCAAATAACCATGACCAACCGAGAACGTCACCCGCTTCTATCGTTTGAATTCGAATCGAACCTTTTACTGGGGAATAGATTTCAATAGCGGCGCGTCCTTCTCGAATCAGATAAAACGATTCGGCTTCTTGTCCTTCCCGGCAAATATATTCATCTTGGTTAAACCGCACATTCTTTGCACAGGAAACCAACCGTTCAATATACTCTTCGCTTAAATCTTTTAGAAACGGATGTTTCTTTAACAACGGCACTAACGTTTCGAACATAACTGATTCTTAACAAAAGAACGAAAAAATTAAAGAGCAAAAAACGGTATGGTTCCACCGGTTCTTCGTTCTTTTGTTTTATTAGGGGTTATTTTTTCCCGCATCCTGAAAAAAACGAACTTCTTCGGTTATGTCTATTCCGACCGGACACCAAGTGATACATCTACCACAGCCAACACAACCAGAACAGCCGAATTGGTCGAACCACCGCGCAAGTTTATGCGTTAACCATTGCCGATAACGAGATGCCGGACTGGTACGAATGCTTCCTCCATGAATATAAGAAAAATCAAGATTGAAACATACATCTTGTTTTCGGATTCGTTCTGCGGTTGTGCCGAGTAAATCAGTATAATCTTCTACCGTTGAACAGAAACAGGTCGGACACACCATAGTACAATTCCCGCAGGTTAAACAACGACGCGCGATATCCTGCCAATGTGGATGGTCAAGATTTTGTTCTAGGAGTTGTTTAACATTGGTTATATTCATCGTTTTAGATATTTGCGATATGGTTGTCGCGACCACCGATTCTGCAGATTGTATATCAGCGGTAGTAGCAGGTTGCTTCGGAACCCGACCCATTATATCCCTACCACGGTCAGAGCCGATTTCGATAAGAAAATCATGCCGAGTTGTGTCAAATAGTTCCGTTATCGCTAAGTCGAATGGTAACTCTGCCGAAACTTTTGGTCCAGTGTGCATAGAACTACAAAAACAGGTATTTCGTGCAACCGAACAGTTAACCGCAACGATAAACGTAGTTTTCCGCAACTCCGCATAGTATGGGTCAATAAATGGTGCGGTGGTATACACTTTATCCTGAATGAGAATCGCATGGAGTTCGCAAGTCCGAACGCCAAGAAAAGCATATTTCTGATGTCTTGCTTCTTCTGAGACCCGATTTCGAGTTTCAAATGATTTTCCTTTTTTCTCTGCTTTCCAGAGCTGGCGAACCGCTGGGTTTAAGAAGGTTTTCCAAGAATGCTGACTGACAACATAATGGAATACCTGCGGTGTATCAAGCTTAATGAGACGATATGACCCAGCGAATTGTTCATCTGACCAACCAATAGGTAAATCTTCTACTGATTCGATTGGTTCATAAGCGATACCAGATGGTGTATGCGTGGGACCTATTACCGTATATCCATAGAAACAAAGCGAATCGAATAGAGCAGCAAAATTCTTACGCGATACGAGATATAGTTCTTTTTGATTAACCATGTCTAATTATTTTCTGAAACCTGTTTTTCCCCGAACGACAATTCGCTAGATTTCAAGTTACAAGGGTGATAATAATCAAACAAAAACCTGAAAAAAAATAAAAAAATCTACACGCGAAAAATATCCTATCCTAAAATTCTTAATTTAGTCAAATTATTGGTATCGCTAAAAGAAATATCAGAGTATATTGGCTGCGTGAGGAAGAATCCAGCTTTTGGAAAAACAACCTCAGGCAGAAGTATCCTGCTCCTACTACAAGCCGTAAAGACGAAAAAGAATCCGCGCGCCTACCTTCTTTCTCGTAAAAATGACGTTTCTCCGGAAGTTATTCTTGTTTTACGGTTACGGCATCGAAATAGATCGTTTGAACTGGTTTCCCGCTGGGATTGATAGCGACAAACTGGAGTGCATTTGTTCCGCTATATGGAGTATATCCAAATTTCAATTCTCTCCACTGGTTCTGATTCCATTGACCGGGATAGAGTATCGCGTTTCCGCTTTCAATAATTTTGGTATATCCAGAATCCCAAGAATAAAGGTAAAGGTAAACTTTTTGTGTATTACTTTTAGCAGTTGCACCGCTAAACACCCAAATTGATACAAATGCATTCTTATTACTACCGTTTGGTAAAGCGAACAGCTGGCTAACTTTAGCTTTCTGTCCGCTGGATTGAGTTCCTTTCATCAGCCCAGAACGACCATACCAGCCGGTAGCCCAACTCCAAGTTCCCATTGCAGTCGCATCTCCGTAAACCTGAACTGACCAGCCGGACGTATTCGAAGTGAAACTTGCATTCGTTAGAGAAGCCGTTGTTCCGTTATATCCTTTTGGCGCAGAAGCATAAACGAGAATATCATCGAAATATATTCCGCCAATAACTCCGCTATTCCCTGAATTAATGCTCACTACCTGAACCGCAAGACTAGTTCCGCTAGCATAGTATGATATTTCTAGATTCTTCCAAGAACTTGCAGCAGAGAATCCGCCTGCGCCAGCAGCAATAACTTCATTCGCGCAACCGATTATCGTCGAACTGCCAGTTAACTCTTGTAGGTATAAATATATTTTTGGTTGTTTCGCTGAGTTAGTAATATCGGTAGCAACTTTTGCCCGCGCAGTATACCAGCCGGCACTTGATACTGAAAAAAGCATAGTCAATTTCCCTTTCTGTCCAGGAGTTTGGATGATTCTAACCACGCCGGTCTGTCCGCTGAACCCTGGTAGCCAAGAGAGCGTTCCCGGACCGGTTCCATCGCCGTATACTTCAAAATACCAGCGGCTGGTATCGCTTGCCGTTGAGAAATAACCATAGCTGTTAACCGGAGCCTGCGGTCTGCCGGTAATCGTAACCGTTGGACCAGAATATGGGTTTTCGTCCGGGTCATTTGACCAGATTTTGAGAACTTCTGTATCTTTCGCTACCGTTAATCCACTAGCGGAAACGGTAACATTTACCGTTTGTGTTCCCGATGGCGGAACCGTGAATGCCGTCGGACTTATGCTGGTTATCCATGATTTATTATTGGTTTTCGTTATATTGGTTACGGTCAGAATACTAAACCCATCATTATATACGGTGAAACTCTGCGTAGTGCCAGAAAGCGACGTCGTTTTCGTAAACGCTTTCAAGCAGACATTTGATTTCGGCATAAATGCAGAGCTAATATCCGACCAGCTACTTCCATTACTACTGATATAACTTTCACCAGGACCGCCTTTCGCCTTGGTTGAATACCCCGGTTCTGGATATTCGATTGGTATCGGATAATTATATCCCGGCGTAGTTAATTTAACCACTGCAGAAAATTTCTGCCCAGCGGTAAGACTAATTGTTGTCCCAAGTGCAATCGTTACGTAACCAGGTTCAGCGATAGTTCCGGTTTTCGTGAATACGGCACCACTTGAATTAATCGGACCGGAATTAGGATTCTGATATATCCGAAGTTCATACGGTGTGCTCGGAACCGGAGTATACCAGCTAACCGCAGTAAGCTCTTCAGAACCACCAGCGGTAAATACATTCGCAAACCAGCCGACAGTAGTTCCAAATCCATACGAGTTAATCCAACCGAGCGGGTCGTAGCTATATACTTTATTATAGTTAGTAGTTGATTCTGCATAGCGAAACTGAGCGTTCGTCTTTCCGATTTTCGAATCATAGTATGACATATAGAAATAGCCATTTTGTCCCCAATCCGTACCCCAGCTATTCTTAATCAAAAACGCACCATTCCCCGGCGCAGCCGGATTGAAATTACTTGCCGGATAATTATCGTCCCAACCGACAATGGTTATGTCGTGATTCTCATTTTCGCTTCCGTTATAATAATAGGAATAAGTTGTTGAATTATAATAAGCGTCATCGTAATATATTCCGCTATCAACCCCGCCGTAGTTTAAAATCGCTTGTTTTAACGTCGTATTATCCGTTGCACTAGTTCTACTGGTCGGATAGATAACATTCTGGATATGTTTCCGTACCGTTAATCCTACCGGTGAAGTCCCGCTATATGGATTATATGGGTCGTCAGATTCAGAAATCGGTCCGGACCAACGCGATAAATATGCGGTTGCCATAAAACAATTACCACCTTCGTCATGAGCACGGTCGAACCCTTCCGGATATGCAGAACTTAACATGTTTTTCATATTGTTTTCTGAAAAATCCCAGAGTTCCCCTGGTAATAAGCAGGATTCGAGCGAGCCATACGTTGCATGCGCCCAGCAGCTCCCCGCGTTTCCTTGGTCGCGTACCGCAGTAACTTTATTAGCGGTTCTACAGTCATACGCGACTGGTAACGCAAACGCTGCTTCCGAACTAGCTGGTATGTCTTTCAGGTAGGATAAATCCCGCGGCGCCGGAATATGTCCTAGTGGGAAACCAGATTTCGTTAATCTTTGAAGTTTTCCGCTCGCGAGGTTTTCTCGATATCGAATAAACGCTGGATTTAGCGGAGCAAGCTGTCCTTTTGGACTAGAGGTATCTACGACATTTGGGTCAGGGTTATCCGTTAATTCTGATGATGGAATAAATGATTCCATCAACGACGTCAGATTAAAATCTAATTTGGTTGGATTAATCCGGATATCAGGTTCTGCTGGTATGCCCGGATTAACATTAACGTTTCGACTATAGTTATTATCCGATTCGTCTGATTCGGTTACCGCGCCAGTAACATCCGCAGTGATTTGGATCGCGTTCGTTCCACTATTTGTAAAAATATATTGATATCCGGTAGCGTAGACATAATAATTCTGCAGAAGCCCGTCAGTATACCAGCCGGTAGTAAAATTACTGTTGATGTAAAGATAACAATAGAATCGGATAAAAGGCGGGATATTTGCTGTGCCGTTATTGATAACCGCCCAACTGATATAACTCGGTTGGCCAGCATAGACTGCACCTTCGGTAACGGTTGACATGGTTGAGGGAAATACCGAATTTACCACCACTTTATCCGACCAGCCGGAAGGTTTATAGGGGGTTAGATTTGGCGCAGCTAATATCGCCGGACCCGAATTGGTTACAGCGAGATTTTCTGCCGGCGCTACCTCTGCCGGGAATAAAGGCACGCCGGGAATCGGTTCAGTAGTTATAACCAACTCGGTTGCATACACCGAGATAACCAGGCATAATAATACTACTCCTACTCCAGCAATAGACCAGGTTTTTAGCCAAACCATAATCGGTTCCTCCGTTGAAAAATATTATTACCTCTGATTTCTATCTATATTGTGTAGCATACGAGGAATTATACTGTCAAGCGAATGTGCATTGCTGAAACCAATCAGTCGTCCCTGAGGGGACTACCGAAATCAAAGCGACATGGGAACCCAGCTATGAATAGCTGGGCTAGAATCAAACATCCCTTCGGGATTAACAAAAAGCAATTTTTTCACCGCAGAGCGCGCAGAGCGCGCCGAGGTAAACAAAGGTTTGTTGCAGTTTGTTAGCCCTGGTAAGGGCGATTGGAATTAGCCCAGCATGAAATGCTGGGACTTAGGTTGAGAGAGGAACGATGTAGTCCCGCAAGGGACGGCTGAACCGATAAGATTAGTTAATGCGACCAATCAGTTGTCCCTGAGGGGACTACCGAAATCAAAGCGGCGCGGGAACCCAGCTATGAATAGCTGGGCTAGAATCAGACATCCCTAACGGGATTAATAAAAAGTAATTTTTTTTTTCACCGCAGAGCGCGCAGAGGTTTTTCTTGGTTATAAACCATTCTAATTTTTTTCTCAGCGAACTCAGCGTTCTCTGCGGTAAACCCTGGGTTATCCTTTAATTCCCGTTAACGTTATTCCTTCAATAAAATATCGCTGGGCGAGGAAAAAGATAATTAAAACTGGCGCTAAGACGATTAACGACGCTGCCATAAGCAGGTTATATGCGGTAGTATGATATCCCTGGAATAAGTTTAATCCGACAGCGAGCGTGAAATTATGTTCGCTATTCAGATAAATTAAGGGACCCATAAAATCGTTCCAATGTCCGATAAAGGAGAAAACCACCACCGTTGCTAACGCTGGTTTCGATAGCGGTAGGATTATTCGCCAGAAGATATCGAATTTGTTACATCCATCAATGGTCGCTGCTTCATCTAAATCCCGAGGGATCGTTAAAAAGAACTGGCGGAGCAAAAAGATGAAAAATGCGCCGCCGCCGAAAAATGCAGGGACAATCAGCGGTTTGAATGTATCTATCCAATGTAATGCTTTAAAAATGAGAAACGATGGAATCATGGTTACCTGACCAGGTAACATCATCGTGCTGATCAGGATAAGGAACAGGATACGGTTGCCTTTAAACGGGATACGAGCAAAACCATAAGCGACTAACGCCGCTGAAACCACTTGGCCAATAATGCACGAGAAGGTGATAATACACGTATTTATCAGAAACCGAGTAAACGGTAGCAATGTCCAAGATTCCGGATAATTACTCCATTTGATCGGCTGCGGTATCCATTTGGGCGGAAAGGTAAACACTGCGGTTGAATCTTTCAATGAGGTTGATACCATCCAGAGAAACGGTAAAATGAATAATATTGCCCCAGCGGTACAGAGCAGATATACTACCGCGATAAATAGCCGGTATCGAATTTTTTTACTCTTTAGTAAAGCCATGAGATTAATCCCGTATTGCACAATTGTACAAAGCGAATAAACTAGATTTTCTCACCATGATAATATACCCAACGTTTTGCATACTTAAACTGGAGCAGCGTGAAAAAGAGAATGATAACAAACAGAATCCACGCCATAGCGCTCGCATACCCCATGCGGTAATAAACAAACGCATGCCGGAATAAGTATAAACCATAAAATAGAGTTGCGTTCGATGGCCCGCCGCCAGTCATGATGTAAGCGGATGTGAAGACTTGAAACGACCCGATTATGCCCATAATCAGATTGAAAAATATCGTTGGCGATAGTAATGGGAGTGTAACATGAGTAAACTTTTTCCAGACGCCAGCGCCATCGAGTTCAGCGACTTCGTAGAGTTCCCGCGGAATTCCTTGCAAACCCGCGAGATAAATGACCATAGCGCCGCCGACTCCCCAAAGTGACATAAAAATGAATGCGGGGAGTGCCCAAGTCGGACTCGCAAGCCATAACGGTAATTCCATTCCGAATTGCGCTAGGAGCCATTTTACCCCAATAATGGTCAAGAAATAATTCAGCAAGCCGAATTCTGGATTGAATATCCATCGCCATAACACTGCGGTAGCTACGCCGGATACCACCGCTGGAAGATAGTATATCGTACGATAGGTAGTTATACCTTTAATCTTTTGGTTCATTAACATAGCAATCGCTATTGCTCCGCATAGACCAAGTGGAACCGCAAAAATGGTATATACAAAGGTAACCTTTAGACTTTTCCAGAATAACGGGTCGCGTGGCACCCATTGACCCGCTTCTTGGTGGAATCCGAGCAGTTTAATATAGTTATCGAAACCGACCCATTTGATATGTTTGAACCCGCTTAATAGATTCCAATCGCAAAAGCTGATAACGATCGAAGCAAGTATCGGGAACGCAGTGAAAATAATGAATCCGAATAGCCACGGTGAAATGAATAGATATCCAGGGAGATTTTTCTTTAAGAATTTAACCATATCTTTTTACCACGAAATCTTTTTCTCAATTCCAATCGTAATCGCAAAAGTAGCATTGTAAAGTTTAAATTTAAAAAATGCGCTATACTCAATGGGAATTGATTATCTGCGTTCCTCTGTAGCGGATGGTATTTTAAATATCTCTTTATTAACTTTTTCAGTAACTTCTTTCAGTCCAATATCTGCTGGAATTCGCAATTTCGCATCTGCGGACATAATTCGATCAAGCATTGGCTGCCAATAACTCTGTTCAACTTCATCCCATTTTGCGGTTGCCGGTCGATACATGCCTAATTTTGCTGCTTCAACGACTACTTTCCGATTCGCCGGTTTCTGGCCATTCAGGAAAACGGTTGATCGCGCAAGCGACATTAACGCTGGCTGAGTTAACCCCGGACGAGATAGGATCGTTTGCCCTTCTTTTCCGCCGAGATATTTAATAAATTCCCATGCGAGTTCCCGATTCTGACAGAATTTAGTCATTGAATATCCGGAACCTTCTGCGATAAACCGCCGTTCTCCGCTCGGTCCGCGCGGAATCATGACGACATCCCAATCGAATGCGGTGATTTTGCTGAATGTCGGAGTCATCCAAATCCCGGCAATAAACATCCCCATTTTCCCATCGAAAAACAGGTCCGGTTCCGACATTCCCAGCGAACTTAACGTTACCCCTGTGGGCATAACTTTATAGGTATACATCAAATCTTGCCAGAATTTAACCGCTTCAATCGTTCGTGGGTCGTCAAACGTGCATCGGGTCGGATGCCGCCAATCGTCAACCAGCGTTCCGCCGTTACTATAGATAAACGCATCAATGAATCCATAGATACTTACTCCCCACTGGTCAATTTTCCCATCGTGGTTAAAATCTTTGGTACATTTCAAACTCGCATCTAAAAACTCAGCCCAAGTCCAATCATCGTGTGGAAAAGGGATACCTTCCTTTTTAAACATATCTTTGTTATAAAACACGCAAGCGATAACATCAATATCCCGTGGCAGAACATAGAGTTTACCATTATTACTCATCCGTTCAATTAATTCCGGATAATAATCTGCTAGCGAAAACGTCGTATCGTTTTGGATAAATGGCATCAGGTCAACTAATACCTCTGCTTCAATATACCCAGAAACTCGTTCCGTTGAGGTCATGATAACGTCAGGAGCGGTTTCGGCAACGAACCGAACTAACATTTTATTAAAATATTGTACCCAAGGGGTAGATTCACCCTTAATTTTCACGCCCGGATGTAATTGTTCGAAATTAGCAATGGTCTCTTCAATAAGCGATTTATCGGTAACACTAGACCAATAACCGAAGGTGAGTTCGTTCGGATTACGTTTCGGCGGTCCGCCACAGGAAGATATCGCTACCAAGATACTCAGAGAAAAAGATACTATCAACCGAGCATGTGATTTCCGTGGTATCTTAGTACGTCGGTGGTTAACTAAATGATATCGTTTACTCATGTTGTTTTTTTATATCTAAAATAGCTTCTGGAGTAATCGGGATTCGAGTGATTCGTTTCCCGAGAGCGTTTGATACCGCATTCGCAATCGCGGCTGCGGTCGGTATAATCGGCGGCTCCCCGACCCCTTTTGCTCCGAAGGGACCTTCTTTCGATTCCGATTCGACAATAATCGTTTTAATATTTGCTGGCGTATCCAATGCCGTTGGAATCGTATAGGTTGCGCATGTATCCGTCAATATTGTGCCGTTCTGAATTAAGAATTTTTCATATAACGCATAGCCAATCCCTTGGACCACACCACCTTCAACCTGCTGTTCGATTTGCGTTGGATTTATCGCTTTTCCAACATCATGTGCTGCTGTGATGGTTAATACGTTCACTTTACCCGTGAGCGTATCAACTTCAACTTCGGCAATTTGTGTTCCATAAGAATATACATAATAGGCATCTCCTAACCCGGTGGCTGTGTCCCATTTCACTTCCGGCGCATGGTACCACCCGATAGCGAACATACAGACATTTCGGCGAAACGCTTCTTGCGCTACCATTGAAAACGGAACCTTTTTTTGGGGATTCCGTTTCAAAAAAACGTAACCGTTTTGGAACATAATTTCGTTCAATTTTTTCGTTGCTAATAAACGCGCAGCTATCGGAATAAGGTTTTGTTTCAATTGGTTAGCCGCGTTAACAATAGCGTTTCCGGATAAAACCGTAGTACGCGAGGCAACCGTGGGTCCGCTATCAGGAACGTAGCTAGTATCAACTGGCATAACTCGAACGGAATCTAATGATACACCGAGCGATTCAGCGGTGATTTGTGCAAGAACGGTTTCTGCGCCCTGCCCCATTTCGGTGTTCCCGATAGCAACGCTAACCGTTCCGTCAGCCAGTAACTGGAGATGCGCGCCCGCAGCATCTAAACTCCATCCTTTAGCGCCTAAACTAACTCCATAATACATCGTTGCACATCCGATACCGTATAGTTTTCTCGGTCGGATAGAATCCTGATTCCGCAAAATATTTTTGACTCTTGCTGTCTGTTTAGTTTTTTTAGTCCAGTTTGCAGCCTGTTTTGCTTTCCGTAACGTTTCCTTTAATCCAACACTTTCTTTAAGTAACTGGTTGGTCGCTGTGCGCGAACCAACTGTAAGTGCGTTCCGTAATCGCAACGTAATCGGGTCGATTCCTAGTTTTTCCGCGAGCAAATCCATCGTCAGTTCAGAACCGAAATTCGCTTGAGGTGTTCCGAACCCGCGCAATGCACCGCACGGCGGATGGTTGGTATATATTCCATAGGTATCAACGTTAACGTTCGGAATGATATAGGGACCCGGAGCATGAACGGTCATTCGATATAACACGATCGTACTTAACGTCGCATAAGCGCCAATATCAGAATAGATTTCGATTTCCGCAGCGGTCAACTTCCCATTTTTTTTCGCACCATATTTATAATGCAGTATTGCGGGATGCCGTTTCGAAGTAGTGATAATATCTTCTTCTCGGTCAAGAATAAGTTTAACCGGTCGGTTAGTCGCTTGCGCAAGAACCGCAGCACGCGCACAGATTTCGCTCGGCACATCTTCTTTTCCCCCGAACCCGCCACCGGTGACCGTCTGGATAACCCGAACATAATTCAGTCCGATACCTAACGCCGTAGCGACTGCTTTCTGAACATAGAACGGACATTGGAGTGAGCCATAAATCGTCATTTCACCGTTCGATTGCGGTACGGCAATCGCACCGAGCGTTTCTAAATACAAATGTTCCTGATGACCGGTTTCGAGCGTCTGTTCAACGACAATATCTGCCTCGTTAAATCCTTTTTCAATATTCCCTTTTCGGATTCTATAATGCGTTAATAGATTACCGGAATCATGAATTTTAGCGGCAGTAGGTTTGATTCCTTCGAGCGGAGAAAATATCCCCGGTAACTCTTGATATTCAATATGAATTAACCGGCTCGCTTGGTCAGCGAGCGATTTCGATTCCGCAGCGATTAACGCAACGCAATCTCCGGAATATCGAACTTTCCTTTCCGCTAACAACGGCTGGTCAGCAATAACCACACCGACCTGATTTTTCCCCGGAATATGCTTTGCCGTAAGAACAGCTACAACACCGGGCAGTTTTTCCGCTTGACTCGTATCAATCCTGTTAATCATCGCATGCGGGAGTCCAGCGAGAACCATTTTCCCATACAGTTGGTTCGGGAAATTCAGGTCAGCAATATAGTGCGCAGCGCCGGTAACTTTATCTCGTGCATCTATCCGAATCGGGGACTTGCCTATATATTGATATTGTTTATTCATGCGGTATATGCTAGGTATTATGCGATATTCTCATAGAACCATGGTATAAAAAATAATAACATAAACTCGGATAGAATTGTAGGTTATATCAATCTAAGATGTGAAATTCGATTACGTGTTGTGGTAAGCTAACCTATTATTAGTTAGCGAATATACTCCAGGCGTAGGGATGGTTAGCAGAAAATCAACAACTTGATAGATAGCGAATCCCGAAACTTGTATCAAAAGCAAAAAACCAGTAAAATAGGGTACAATAGTTAGAAAATAGAATATTAGGCAACCTGACTAGCTTCGAGCTTTTCAGGTCGGAAAGCTGGGGATACAGAGATACGGTTTGTGTTTCGAGTTGCAGGTTGATAGCCCTGATACGGGCGATTGGGTTTACTCCAGCATGCAATGCTGAGGATGCGGTAGGAGAAAAAATTGAGTTAGTCCCGTTTGGGACGGCTGAATGAACAAGAATTTTTGCATTGCAGAGTTCGCCGAGGTTACAATAAACCGGTCTCATTTTTCTCAGCGAACTCAGCTTCCTCTGCGGTGAGTACAGTTGAGCCCAACGTGAAGTTCTGAACGTTGTACTCATTTCAACCAGTAAATTCCTGCAGAGTTCGGTTAACATCAGAAATTGCGGGATAAGTGAGGAGCTTTATGCAAAAGGTAACGATACTAGGCGCTGGTTTAGCTGGATTAGCTGCCGGGTATGAGTTGGTACAGAAAGATATTCCAGTTGAAATTATTGAATCGGAACCCACAATAGGTGGATTAGCATCAAGTATTCATTATCGTGGATTTACCTTCGATTTGGGACCGCATCGAATCTATTCAGAATTCCCGGAAATAATCCAGTTTATTCAGGAACTTTGCAAAGATGAGTTGATTTCGGTCAAACGTCGGAGCCGGCTCCGGTTACATAATCGGTATTATCAGTATCCGTTACGTGCTGGGGAACTCTTTCGATATTTTTCTCCGGTCTTACCAGTAACATTTCTCGCGAGTTATTTTTTTACCGGAATAAAAAACTGGTTTTCGATACCGGATGAATTAAGTTATAGCGGGTGGTTGACCAATCGTTTCGGGAAAGCGATGACCGAATTTTTTTTTGAACCCTATGCCCAAAAAGTATGGGGAATACCGCCGGAGGAATTATCTTGCGATATTGCAAAAAAACGACTGGCGCAAGAGAATTTAATGGAAACAATCCGGGATGTATTTCGTGGGCATAAACAAGAGAGTATCCAAACCGCAGTGCCTGAGTTTCTCTATCCCAAAAGCGGGATTGGTCTGATTGCGGAAAAACTTGCGGAATCAATTCGGAAAAAAAATGGAATAATCTATGTAAACCATTCAGTCGTTGGTTTACAGAAATCCGATGGTAGCATTACCAAGATTGTGATAGAAAATAAGCTTGATTCCTCACGCATCGAGCTTCCCATAAACCATCTGATTTCGACGATCCCCTTGCCAACCCTCATCGCATTGTTAACGGAAGACCAAAAACTGCGAACGATAAGTTCTTCGCTTAAATTTCGGAATATCATTCTACTCAATGTGATGGTGAACAAAGCGGAAATAACGCAAGAAACCTGGCTCTATTTTCCAGAAAAACAGTTCCCGTTTACGCGTATCTACGAACCGAAAAATTTTAGTCAAACCTTATGTCCTGAAGGTAAAAGCTCGATCGTTGTTGAAGTAACCTGTTCTCCGACAGATGCGCTATGGTCGAGTCCCGATGCTGAGATATATAGTGCCCTAATTCCGTTTCTCAAACAAGCGGAATTAATCGAGGACGAAGATGAAATAGAAGATTATTTAGTTATCCGGATTTCTCATGCGTATCCGATATATGATTTAGCCTATCAAATTAAACTCAATAAGTTGTTTGAATATTTAGCCAGATTTGTTAACCTAATTACTACAGGGCGGCAAGGATTATTCCACCATAATAATCTTGACCATTCAATAATCATGGGCAGGGAAGCAGCGCAATATATTGTAGGACATCCGCAAGAATCCATTTCGTGGTATCAAAAATTATACCAATTTGATAGATTTCGGGTAATCGATTAGTAAATTTTTTTAGCTAAAATAGCAAATTTTCCACTTGAAATTATCATACTAAGTATGGTAGTATGCCTTAGAATTTTTCTATAACATTTTATTTCAATTCGGATTCTGTGGATATTTTACACAGATACGTGGAGGAAATCAATCAGTATTCCGTGGTAGGTAAAGGTTTTCAGTTATTGGTATTACGTTGAAACTGTAAACAGAAAACCATAGGTCGGACGATAGTCAACGGCTTTATCAATTTAGGGTTTATCAATAAATTCTTCTTGCTGCTATACTAAAAAAAGTTATCGGAGTATCTTAAGTATCAACCCCAACGAGCCCGAGCAAAATAGCGGGATTCGTAATCTCGTCTGACCGCAGAACATAAAAACTGAAAAAGCGAAATACGGTTTAAATGATATTCGGATTCAGGTGAATCGATATATCTTCAATCAAATCAATCAGATAATAGTTTCTCGATTGATACCGATTTTATCCGGGACATTTTGCAAAGCGCTAATTCTCCACAGCTGTGAATATCCTGTGGATAACCATGAAAGAACCTGTGGAAAACTTGTTTCTGATAACCGAATTTGTTGTTAATAAGTGGAGGATAAATTATGTATGAAAAGATAATAAATAATAATTCTACTACTTCATCATTAGATTTATGGCAGGAGACGTTGCGCATTTTAGAGAAGCGGATTAGTCGTGAGAATTTACAGGTTTGGTTTCAGGCGATTCGCGGGTATGAATTCGCGGAGGGTAAACTTAGTCTATTCGTTCCCAGTAAATATTATCAGGATTGGATTAGTTCCCATTTTCTCGAAGATATTATGAATGCGGTTGAAGAAATCACCGGGCAACGAATTATCATCCAATTCCAGATTGGTGAACTGGGGTTGCGGAACCGAACCAGAGATTTAGAGAATGCGGAATCCGGAGAACCAACCATGCGGCGCATCGAAGAACGGTCTACTCTTTACCCATACACCTATGGATCTATTCACCAGGTAAAATCAGGAGTCATTTCACAAGACCAATATCGTGGCGAAACTTTTGAACGCAGTTATCTGAATCCGCGATATACGTTTGAAACGTTTGTGGTAGGTGCGAGCAATCGTTTAGCGCAAGCGGCAGCGTTAGCGGTTGCGCAGAATCCGGCAAAACAATATAATCCACTGTTTTTGTATGGCGGCGTAGGATTAGGGAAAACGCATCTGATGCAAGCTATCGGCCATTATATCCAAAAAACCAATCCGCAAGCGAAAGTGGTATATATTACCAGCGAGAAATTTTTAAATGCGTTTATTTACGCTATGCAATCCACCCAAATTCAAGAGTTTAACGCACGATATCGCAACGTAGATATTTTAATTATTGACGATATCCAGTTTATTGCCGGAAAAGAACAGACGCAAGAAGTTTTTTTCCATACCTTTAATGCGCTCCATGAAGCGAGTAAACAGATTGTGGTAAGTAGCGACCGACCCCCGAAAGAAATTCCGACGCTGGAAGAACGGCTTCGTTCTCGGTTTGAATGGGGGCTAATTGCGGATATTCAGCCGCCGGATTTTGAAACTCGGGTTGCGATTCTTAAGAAGAAAGCATATCAAGACCGGATTTCTATCCCCGACGAGGTGACGTATTATATTGCTGAGAATATCACGTCAAATATCCGCGAGCTGGAAGGATGTTTGGTTAAACTTGGTGCGACTGCTGCGTTTACCAGCCAGCCGATAACGCTCGAGATGGCAAAAACCGCGTTAAGTCGGCTGCTGACCGAAAAGAAAGTGGCGACTATAAATATTGAGTTAATTCAAAAGCGGGTAGCTGCGTATTACAATATTACTCTCGAAGAACTCTTAGGGCAGAAACGAACGAAAGGAATCGTTCAGCCGCGGCAGGTAGCGATGTATTTATGTCGGAATTTAACCAATTGTTCTTTTCCGGAAATAGGCGCAGCGTTCGGAAAACGTGACCATACGACGGTTATCCACGCTTGCAATAAAATCGAACAGGATTTGCAAACCGATGCGAATTTCCGCCGGGTAGTTAACCATATTATTCAACAGATTAAAGAATAAAGGAGAAAAGATTCATTTCAAATTGCAAAATTAGCATTGTAAGTTTCAAAAATAAAAATGCTAACTAAAATTTTGAATTGGGTAATCGGGAATATATGAGAAAGAAAAGATTATGTTATTTTCCTCATGGATTCACATTAATGGAAATAATGCTCGTAGTGGTTATTATTGCTATTCTGGCTGGGTTTATTATACCCAATGCGGTTAAACAGCTACCGGGCGTAAAAATTGACCGGACGAAAGCCGATATTGTCAATATTAGCAACGTGATTGATTTATATTATATGCATAACGGCAATTATCCGACGACTGACCAAGGACTCCAAGCGTTAATTGAGAAACCGACTTCAGCGCCAATACCGAAAGACTGGCGTGGTCCGTATCTTAAGAAGAAACAGGTTCCGGTAGACCCGTGGGGCAACGAATATAAATATAAATGTCCAGGAGACCATAATCCGGAAGAATATGATATTTGGTCAATGGGACCCGATGGACAAGATGGCTCAGAAGATGATATCGGCAACTGGGAGAAACCAGAAAAGAAATAGCCGAATATCCAATGGCACTAAGCCACCTAGATATAAAGGTACATAACGATTATTCTGCGTTCAGCGTGGTCTTCGTGCCGTGGCGAAAATATTTTTTATCGTAATTGAAACGCACGATGTGGTTGCAGAAACTGAAACGATGGTTAGGATTACGTGACGAATTTCTCTGCGATAGTTGTAAATATAATTATGGAAACCTATGTTTTCGAAAAGAACGACCGAACGCAAGAGAATGCATAAAATATGAAAGGAAGTAGCGACCATAGCGATTATTCCCATCGATACCCAATGCGGTTAAGTTTGTGGTAATCGGTTGGGATCATCGGGGTCGTCAGTTTTCGGAATGCAAAAACCACAACCGGATTTCGACAACCGTTTACGAAAAGCACTATTATGCCAAGGTGAACCCGACCGGGTACCATTAGCGGAATTGATGGTCGACCCGGTTGTGATGGAGCAGTTTATGGGCAAACCTTGTTGGGAACCAAAACTGCGAGACCGGTTACCGGATTATCTCGAATTCTGGTGTACTGCCGGCTACGATTACGTTAAACTTTCGCCGTCAGTCAACTTAAATCCTGCAGGGATAAAACCGAAAGAAGGTGCCCGAATTTCTGCCGAGAATGATACCGGTCGAGAACGAGCTTGGGCGCCAGAAGGAACCGGATTTATCACGTCAATGCAGGAGTTCGAATCATTCCAATGGCCTAACCTAAACGAGATAGATTATTCGGTGTTCGAACGAGTCCAGCCGCTGCTTCCGGATGGAATGAAAATTATCGGGCAGTATGGCGATATATTCACGTTTGCTTGGGAATTTATGGGGTTCGAACAGTTTTCCTACGCGTTGGTAGAACAGCCGGAATTAGTCGAAGCGTTAATCAATAAACTCGGTGAAATAGAATATGCTATGTTTGCGACGATGGCTGAAGTGCCGAATATAGGTGCGTTGTGGTATAGTGATGATATAGCGTATACGGAAGGATTATTAGTTGCGCCGTCAGTATTACGGAAATATTTATTCCCGTGGATGAAAAAAATCGGTGACCTCTGCAAGAAACGGAATATCCCGTTCATTTACCATACCGACGGTGTGTTATGGGAAGTTATGGACGATTTGATTGATTGCGGGATTAACGCTTTGCATCCGATTGAACCGAAAGCGATGGATATCGTTGAAGTAAAACAGCGGTTAGCGGGGAAAGTTGCGGTTATCGGCAATATTGATTTAGGATATACGTTAACCCGGGGTACGCCGGAAGAGGTTGCCGCTGAAGTGAAACAGCGAATTAAAGACGTTGCGCCTGGTGGCGGATATGCGCTGGGTTCATCGAATACCGTTCCGAACTATGTGCCAGTGCAGAATTATCGCGCCATGGTTGAAACTTGCCGAGAGTTTGGAAAATACCCCATCCAACTATAAGTTCTGAAATTCGAATTCCTATCTTGAGTTGCGAACCCCACGATATTCGGTATAGAATTTTACCGATTAACCTGATTTACTACATCCAGCATACAGCAAGACCAGCGCGATTTACCAACGATACCTTTAGGGCAACCTAGGGTTCGAGGTGCATCTTTGGCAGAGGTATTTGGTTATGCTGAAACCGAAGATACTGGTTGTTGATGATGAGAAAGATATCGTTGAATTGATTCGATACAATCTGGAAAAAGAAGGCTATCGAGTTATTTCTGCAAACGATGGAACGGGAGCGTTAAAACTTGCGGAAAAAGAGGTACCGAATCTGATTGTGTTAGATTTAATGCTGCCGGAACTTGATGGGTTAGAAGTATGTAAACTGCTCAAACGCAACGTTCAAACCGCAAGTATCCCAATTCTGATGGTAACCGCAAAATCCACGGAAACCGATAAAGTTGTCGGGCTTGAACTCGGAGCAGATGATTATGTAACGAAACCGTTTAGCCCGCGGGAATTAGTCGCTCGAATTAAAGCGATACTGCGTCGAACAAGCGAACTGAAATCAGAACCGGTTAGCGAAACCATTAAAGTCGGACAATTGAAATTCGATTTCGCGAAATATATTGTTACCGTGAATAATCGAGCGATCGACTTGACTTCGAAAGAAATCGAGTTATTAAAAACTCTCATAGCGGCAAAAGGCAGGGTTTTAACCCGAGATTATCTCCTCGACCGTGTCTGGGGGATAGCTGACTCGAGTGAAATAGAAACCAGAACGATTGATGTCCATATCGCGCAGTTACGGAAAAAGCTGGGCAGCGAAGGAGCGCGAATTATAACGGTAAAAAATGTGGGATACCGATTCGACCTCGAAACGTAGGAACTAAAGAACGGAAGAACTAAAAAGAACAAAATGTAATGGTTGACGTTTGCAGCGGTTAGTACCTTTGTTTTTCATTTCTTCCGTTAGTTTTCTATGCAGTTACCGAGAACGTTCCAAAATCGGCTCATCGTAACGTATCTTATCATTTCGGTATTGGTAATTTTCTTTCTAGGGTTCATTGTTGATTTGACACTGGAAAAAGAAGCGATTAACCATCTCCGAGAATCGTTAGGTATCCAAGCGAATATTGCTGCGCAATTCGTTGATACTGCTCCAGTTGACCAGCGAGATATTGACACGCTCGATGCCATAGCGAAAAAAGTCAAACGGTTAACCGGATGTCGAACAACAATTATTGCGGTTGATGGCGAGGTACTCGGCGATTCTGACGAACCGCGAGAGAAAATCCCGCTGATGGAAAACCATCGCTATCGTCCGGAAGTGAAACAAGCGTTATCCGGACAATTTGCTAGTTCGATTCGATATTCGGATACGGTACGACAGAAAATGCTCTATGTTGCCATCCCCTTAACGGGAACTTCCACATTCTCAACCGCTAGAAACGAAGCAATTTCCTCCACCTTAGCTCCATCAGTAAACGGTGTCATTCGACTAGCGATACCGTTGAAAACAGTGCAAGCGCTGCGCTGGTCGATCCGGCACGTCGTGTTCGTTGGAGCGTTGATAGCGTTGTTTGTCAGTATCCTTACTGGCGTTCTGATGGCTCGTTCCGTTACCAGCCCGATTAAAGAGATTAACCGGATTTCCGCACAGTATACCGCTGGCGATTTAAGTAAAAAGATTTATGTTGATTCGGTAACAGAAATCAACCAATTAGCGGAAACCTTGAACCGAATGGCAGAAGAAATTCAGGCGAAAATCACACTCATCCAGAATGAGAAAAACGAAATCGTCGCGATTGTGAACAGTATGGTTGAAGGAGTCATAGCGGTAGATAACAATTTGCGCGTGATTTCGGTCAATCCGGCATTCGCGCAGATGTTTAATATCAATCACCTCGAAAGCACTGGGAAATTATTGATGGAGACGATTCGGAATAATGAATTGAACGAACTTGCTGCGAAGGTACTTCAATCTGGTGAGAATATCACGGCAGAAATTACCCTCTTAGTTCCGATCGAGAAAACGATTGAGGTCATCGGTTCGCCCTTATTTTCTAATCGCGAGATAAGCGGATGCGTTCTGGTGATCCACGACGTAACCGACCTGCGTAAACTCGAAAGAATGCGAAAAGAATTTGTTGCTAACGTTTCCCACGAACTCAAAACGCCGTTAACCGCAATTAAAGGATATATCGAAACGTTACTCGACGGCGCAATAGACGACCGAGAGAATAGTCGGCGGTTCCTAACCATAGTTGAATCCCATACAAATCGGTTAATCCGAATCGTGGATGATGTCCTTCAGCTCTCCGAGTTAGAGTCAAAAGGAATTGTGAACGAATTTCAAGCAGTCGAACTCAAACCGCTGCTCGATGAAATTCTCCCGATATTCACTCGGCAGCTCGCGCAACGGGATATTCAGGTTAAACTCAATCTACCCGCGTCGCTATCCGCGATCCGAGCGAACCGTGAACAATTGAAAGAGGTGTTCCTGAATCTCCTCGATAATGCCATCAAGTTTAATCAAGTCCATGGTACCATCGAGATTACCGCGATTGAATCCGACCGTGAAATATCGGTTTCAATTTCCGATACCGGAATCGGGATACCGGAACAAGACCTACCCCGAATTTTTGAACGATTCTATCGCGTCGATAAAACTCGCTCGCGCGACCTTGGCGGGACTGGACTCGGACTTGCTATTGTGAAACATATCATCGACCAACATAACGGGACGATTACCGTTACCAGCGAACTCGGGCGAGGTTCCTGCTTTCGATTTGCCTTACCTAAAATGAAAAACTAGAATCTGGTGATTTGCAGTAGTGTTCAGAATTTAGTCGTTCAATTCGTTTGCGGTAAATATCAACCATTTATAGTGCTGGATACTCATTGATTTATTTTTTATTTAGATTTTACATGAACTTTATTTGGGTTTAATGTATCTTTGCTAATATATTATCGAACCGAAAACATCTAAAGGAGGATAGACTATGTCTGATTCACCATTACTCACGAAATTCATAGATAGTCTTAACCGGTTACTGCTCGCCAACGAAGTTATATATTACTTTCAAGAGCATCCGGAATCGTATAAAACTATCGAAGAACTCGCAACGGTTCTCAATCGCACTCCGGAAGAACTTGAACCGATAATCCTATATTTAGAACGAGAGGGAATATTGCATAACCATGGTCCGATTTGGGGTAAACCGATTTATGTAAATAAATATTATGAATTCTATTCATTCAATCCGAATGCGCAAGTAGAAAACGTTATCAATCGGTTCGAGTTCGTTTATGAACCGATATCGGTCTAACCATTGCTACCTTGCGAATCTTGCCGAATGAACAATGAGAGCTTCTCCGGATAAATTGGTTTTTGGAGGAATGGCACGATGAAAGTTTGTAAGCAGTGTAAAGCGGTGTTAATCAATCAGCGATGGATTCCATCGAAACATCTCCGTAATGTCGTATACATCCTTTGTCCTACCTGCAAAAAAGAAGAGAAGATTAAAGTTCAGAAAAGCTTAATAAGCACCGTTTTTTTAGATGGTGAATTTGTTAAACACCACCAGAAATATTCGTTAGCGTTAATTTATCGTATTGAGAAACAGGTTCGGAAAACCGAAACTAGTTCTCGAATCATAGAGGTTAATCTGAATCCAGCGCAAAATGGTATGGTAATCAAAACTAACCAGCCAAAACTAGCGATTGAAATAGCAAAACAGTTTAAGAGAAGATATCGTGGAAAAATAATGTTTTGGAGTACCGGTTCTGGCGGAGTAATCGTTCAATGGATAACCCCTCCAGGGTATGCTAACCCCGTAGAGTTGAACGCCGAGAATAGTCCAGCGTTCGCCGCGTAAATATGCATCAATAATCTAGAATGCAAATGCAGCAATCAACTTGAGCTCGACATCACGCAATTGCGTTTCTTGCCCCCCGAGATATTTAAGCAAAAAAATGCGCTCCGTTCTCAACGATCATGATGATATCTGAGAAGAAGCGCATCTTTTTGCCCGCCGCCGTCTAGCAGTTAAGGACGTAAACGCAATTCCGTATTACCAGCACGCACCGCCAGGGGAAGTTTGTGAACCGACAATTGCACCGTTATGCATAAATCGTCCGTCGGTAAAGTTTCCTCCAAACCGATAGATATCTCCTAAACTAATCGTGCCATTCGTCGGGTCATAATCAACATAACAGAGCGGTTGTCCTTTTGATGGCATGATAGCTTCGCTAGCGCCACCTTCGTACATACTCATAAATGGGAAATTTTTATAACCCATCCGGCATCGTTGCCCATCCGGCCCGACTCCGATAACCACATAGCAACTTCGTCGTCCCATTTGTTGAAAAACCAGATGCGAATCCTGATGGTCTTTCGAATTTGGCGGTGGATTAGGATACGACCAGGTTCCTGAACCAATACGATATCCAATCGCTCCCGCACCTTCAACTTCAACACTTTTCAAGAACGGGTCGGATAGAAGCGAACTCATATACGGAATCGGACTGGTTAAGAGCAAAGCGCCATTCGCGCAGATTCCCCATAATGCACTGCCCGGAGTAACCGCTCCAATACCACAATCTTTTTGGTCAAGACTTGAGTCGCTATCGCGGGTATATTCGTTGTAATCAATAAAATACGCTTCTAACGCAGAAGCTTGTACGCGCAGGTCGTTCTGGGTTCGGGCAACTTTACTTCTGGTTTGCGCCGCTAAAAAGTTCGGGATAGCGATTGCTGCTAGGATAGCAATTATGGCTACGACAATCAATAACTCAATTAACGTAAATCCGGTTCTTTTTTCTATCGCCGTAAATACCATTATTTCACCCCCTTCCTTGACAATAGTTAACAATAGTCACGCAATTTAAACATAGCCCTCGTTTTTCTTAATAAGGAGCGAATGTGAAATGCGCAATTATTCTAAATAAAAAATATTAAATATAAATTAAGTTAGGGTAAATTCAAGGTAAATTTATTCGCGCTATGTAACCGTATAGAATGCTGGGAACCGGTAGGGAGAAAAAAGATAGAGTCCCTTTAGGGACGGCTGATCTGATGAGAGTGGTTAATCTGACCATGCATTCAATCGTCCCTGACGGGACTAGGGCGGATACGGTGGTGCATGGGAACCCAGCCATGAATGGCTGGGCTAGTATCCAATCATCCCTAACGGGATTAACCAGATGCTATTTCGTAACTCATTGATGGATTCGTTGGCGAATTGTTTGGTTATTCGGATCGAGAGATAAACATCGCTGCCAGAGCCGGTTCGCGAGTGCAAATTTCCCAAGTTTAGCATACGTTTCCGCAAGGTTGTTTAACAGCATACCATGGTTCGGTTGAACCGCTAACCCTTTTTTATACGCGCGAATTGCCTGAGTATACTGTTTCTGCTGGAAATAGAGTTGACCGAGTCGATTGAACGCTTCGTAATGAAATGGATCACGAGCGGTCAGTTCGCGATATCGTTGAATATTCATTGCCGGAGGAGCGGTTGATTCTAGAGCAAGAATATCTTCATACGGGGTGCGAGGTATCGCGGTTGATTCTATGGTATCGCCTATTTTTGCGTATTTTTCTTTAACACTCAGTATCGCTAGCGTAGCTGCGGTAAACCCCGGATCGAGTTGCAAGGTAGTTTCATATTCGCGAATTGCACCGGAATTGTATCCGATAACTTCATACGCTAACCCTAAATCATAATGGCCATACGCGAGTGTCGGGTCGGTTTCCAGCGCCCATTTATAATTGACTATCGCCATCTGCAGATACATATAACCTTGGGTTCCTTGGATGCGCCGTGCGTGGTTGAAATATTTCGTGCCAACCGCAATCCGGTCGAAACTATACCTGAACCGTTGAACCGGTAAGAAGACTACAATCCCCGATATCAAGAGCGTTATTCCCCAGAAAATATACGCACGCCAGCTCGGGACGGTTCGCCGGATCGCATCGATTGCCATTGCAGCAAACGCGATGAGAAACGGAACCATCGGCAGCCGGTATCGTTCTGTAACAAAAAATAAGAGTAGCGAAACTGTATAACAGACCAGAAAACTTCCATACAATTTCCCAACGAGATTACATCCTGATTTCATCTGCCAAACGATTCCTGCAAACGCTAACGGCGCAATGAACCAGAACCCGACCGGCATGAAATTCAGCAGTGGCGCAAATTCTGTTCGGATATAGTAATAATTCTGATGGTTTGGCACTTCGTAGGCATTGAGCAAAAGCAATAATTTTCGCGCAAATAATTTCAGTGCCTGGCATGGATGATTGAGCATAAATTCACCGGCTTTTCTTGCCCAATAGTTAGATACTTCCGACGGTTTTAGTTGCCGACCGAGCGCTTGTTCCGCAACCGCAACCGAACTCTCATATAGACCAGGGTCACGCAATCCGGAACCTTTAGGGAGCTTGAACGTGCCGAGACTATTCGGGTTATTCCCAATATAAAAATTTACACCACCGTTTGACGAAATGAGCACAAAATCATGTCCTACGATATAATTCCGTATGGTTACTGGCATCATCAGCAGGAAAATCGCACCGAGATATAGAAACGCTGGTTTCCAATGCCAGCGTCGGCATCGGATCGCGCGATCCGACCAATCCCGCACGAGAAAGACCATCGCTACCGGAACGAACAGGAGCAGATTCGGTTTATCGAGAACCGCTAATCCGAACGATAATCCGGCGAAAAAACTATATCTGATTTGTTTCGTTTCCAGATATTTCAGGAGAAGGAGTATGCTTAAATCAACACAGAATACCGTCAAAAAAATCATGAGCATATCGCCATCGAAAAAAGCAAATAAACCGTAGAATCCTGCAAACAATCCGGCGAGTATCGCTGGATAGATTCTGCCGTTCGCTAACCGTTTGGTGAGTAGATATATGAGAATACAGTTTCCAGAGCCGATGAGAATCTGAAGAAGATAGACAAAAAAGAGCGAGTGACCTGAAACCGCTAACGCTGCAGCGATGAAATATGGATATGGCGGTGAACTGTGAAAGAAAACGTCTTTCCCGAGCAGATCACCGGCTAAAATCTCTAATGCCCGTTGATAATATATCTGGGAATCACCAATCGGGTCATCGAAATATGGCGCACTCGATATCTGCCAGAGATACCCAAGTCGTAGCAGAAACGCTAGCAAAAATATCCCGAGTAATATCGTTTTCTCTCGACCGATTATTCCGATTATCCGGTGGAATGTAGCGATTGTCGTGTGGTTCTCCATATGTTTTATCCTATCCTACAATTCGTCCCTTTGCCAAGATGAAACTACGGTATAGAATGAGAATTGAACCGTTCAATGCTCATTCTGTACCGCTATTCCCCTATATTCAGCATCCGATACCGCACCAGCACGATGCGGTAATGCAAACATACCGTTTCTCGTTGCGAAGAATATATAGCAGAACGTAACCAGTATCGAGGTGGAGTTGTTATAACTCCCAAATTGCCGCATAATATAATACTATAGTAGCAACGTTGCGAAAATGGAATTTGCTATAGGGAGTAAAGGATTTTCTAAAACCTATGTTTGAATTCTATTCAGCGGGACGATTAATTTTCGGGTCAGGGAGCTTTTCGTTAACGGGTCATATCGCGCAAGAACTCGGCGATACTGCACTGATTGTACTCGGCGGAACCGCTATGCGGAACCTCGGTGTCGTTGACCGATTGCAGCAACTATTAGACCAGAATTCGGTGAGATATACTTTCTATGAAGGCATCCATCAGGAACCGACCGTTGGGCTCGTAGATGCCGGCGTTAATCTCGCGATAGCGAATCGGTGCAATATGGTTATTGCAGTTGGTGGCGGTAGTGTTCTGGATACTGGAAAAGCGATTGCCGGAGTAGTAACTAATGGCGGGTCAGTATTCGATTATTTAGAAGGTGTTGGGAATGGGAAAAAGTTTGTTCGACCAGCGTTACCCTATATTGCTATTCCGACTACTGCCGGAACCGGGTCGGAAGTAACCAAGAATGCGGTGATTAGTTCTGATGAAAGTTCCGTGAACAAGTTTAAGGTGAGTATCCGGAGTCCGAAGTTAATTCCGACCGTTGCGCTCATAGATCCGGAATTAACGGTATCGTTACCGCCGGAACCGACCGCATATTCCGGTTTAGATGCATTAACGCAATTGATTGAACCGTATGTATCGAAATCAGCGAATCCGATCACGGATGCGTTAGCGATTTATGGGATTAAATTGATCGGTGAATCGTTATTGGCGGCGTATCATAACGGAGCTGACCTCATTGCGCGCGAGAAAATGGCGATTGCGGCGGTATTGAGCGGATTAGCGTTAGCTAACGCTGGACTCGGTGCCGTCCATGCGCTGGCGCGACCGCTCGGTGCATACTACCATATCCCGCATGGATTAGCCTGTGCGATTCTGCTTCCCTATATTATGGAACTGAATCTAGATGCGAATGTAACGAAATACGCTGAAATTGGCAGAGCGCTAACCGGAAAAATGCATTATGTGCACGATGCAGTTGCTGCAGTTCACGGGTTACAGTTCGTTCGAACCTTATGCGATGAACTCAATATCCCGAGAAATTTCAAATCGTATGCAATCAATCCGGCAGATATTCCGTTCATCATTCAAGGCGCACAAGGAGCGAGTCTGCGCGATAATCCACGACCGTTAACCAATGACGATGTAACCAACTTATTCCAAAAACTTATTTAACTATCAATTCCACTGATTAACTCTGATTGACACGGTTTATTGTCGAAACAGCGTTGCCCAGTGGTTTGGTATCGGAGGGAAGAATATGGAACGAGTCAACGAATTCGATAAACCTTTTCCGAAAGGCAATTCCGGCGTTAAATACCTTTTTCGCGGACCGAATATTGATTGGGGCGTTATCGTTTTACCATCCGGCGAATCACTCGGAAAACATGGACATCGAGAAGTTGAAGAAACCTTTTATTTTCCGGATAGTGCGCCGATGATATACGTCAATGATATCGCATATCGGGTGAAACCGGGTGATGCGTTTCGGATCCCGCCTACAGAAAGCCATAATATTGTTAACGATACCGAAAGCTCAGTTAAAATCATTTTTATTAAACATCTCTATCGACCGGAAGATAAAATTAGCTATGAATAGGGTTCTTTGCTCCGATTGGTTATGGGCATCGGAGTAATCCGGTTACCACCCGAGCAAATTGCTATTGACAAAATAGTAACTTTACCCTAGGATAAATAATCGAACCAGCAAACCGAACGCAGGTTAACCACCTGCAGCCGAAAAAACCGCAGAACGAATGAACGAAAAGAACCTAGCGCTGAATCGGTATTCCTGATTCTAACCTTCAGAAATTTTTTTCAGTGCGATATTTTGCGGTTCGAGATTTTCGAACTGCGAATTTCGAATTTGCACAGCTACGTTATGCCACAACCGGGATATAAAATCTGTCCATATTGTGCGGAAGAAATTAAAGAGCAGGCGATTAAATGCCGATATTGCCAGACAATGCTCATAGACACAACGCCTGCTGCACCATCATCGGTATCGTTCCCAGGTAGCGCGCGTTTAACCGTAGAAGACCAAACCGAACTCCAGCGGTTATCCCGTTTTGTTCCGTCGAAAGTTATTGAAGGGATATTATCCGGTTCAGAGATGATGGAAGAAGGTGAACGGCGCAACCTAACCATTCTCTTTGCGGATATCGCCGGATTTACCCCGTTAGCAGAAACGCTCGATCCGGAAGAGTTGAAAGACCTGATAGATACCTACCTCGGAACTATGACGGAAATCATCCATAAGTATGACGGAACCGTTGATAAATTCATTGGCGATGCGGTGATGGCGTTATTCGGTGCGCCGGTCGCGCATGAAGATGACCCGGAACGAGCGCTCCGGTCAGCGTTAGAGATTCAAGCAGCGATGACCAGATTGGGGAACAAGTTTAATCGGGAAATTAAACTGCATATTGGAATCAGTTGCGGTGAAGTTATCGTTGGCGGGCTGGGTGGCGGTCAGCGATTAGATTATACTGCGATTGGCGATGTAGTCAACCTTGCGAGTCGGCTGCAGTCGATCGCTGAACCTGGTCAGACGGTAGTGAGTCAGCGGATTTATGAACGAACGCAATATGCATTTGAATTCAAATCGCTCGGTACGATTGAGTTGAAAGGGAAATCCGCTCCGATTACCGCCTATGCGGTTGAAAAGCCAATTCGAGATTATGATAAAATGCCGATGCGGAAAATGAGTTCGGTAGAACTTATCGGTCGCGAAACGGAACTTTGTCTGCTACTCAATGTTCTCGAGGAGACGAAACAATCCCACGGTGTCGTCGTGCATCTGAAAGGAGAATCCGGCGTTGGAAAAAGTCGGCTGATGTATGAGTTTGGCAAAGAAGCGCGTAGTCGCGGATTCCAATTCTACTACGGTCGGTGCCTATCCTATGGGAAAGGGAGTCCGTATCTACCGTTTATTGATTTATTCATTCGCGGGTTATGTGGTATTCCGGATAGTATATCGAAATTCGATGCGGCAAGAAAAGTGGAAGAATTTCTGCTGCATCTCTCTGCTGACCTGCGCGATGAGATTCCGTATATTCAATACTTAGTTACACCGGAAGGAGCGCCGCAATCCGTGCTTGAAGAAGAGCCGAAATCGCGAATGAAACGAATTTTCAATGCGGTATTTGCGGTGATTAAACATACCGCAGTAAAAAAACCGCTCGTGCTGGAATTTGAAGATTTACAATGGGCGGATTCGCTTTCACTCAATTTAATCAACTATTTAATCCCTGAACTCAGCAATGTTCCGGTGGCAATGGTGCTGGTCTATCGTCCCTATTTCACGCATCCGTGGGTTACTCGCGGAAAACAGATTACGCTCGAACTGAAAGAATTGTCTGAGCACGATAGCGAAAAACTCATCTCCCACTTATTAGGATTCCAGAAATTCCCGCAGGAGTTAATGGAAACCATCCTCAAGAAAACGGAAGGGAACCCGTTTTTCGCTGAAGAAGTCATTCTCTATTTATGCCAGAGTGGAACCTTACAACCATCTGCGGACGGCTGGCGTCTCACGAAATCACTCTACGAGATCGATATTCCGGATACGATCCAAGGTGTGGTGTTATCCCGAATCGACCGATTAGCATCGCATCCACGTCGGGTGCTGCAGTGTGCCTCGGTTATCGGGCACCGGTTCCGCTATAAAGTGTTAGACTATGTTCTAGAAGTTGAACAAGATTTAGAACAGCACCTCACCGACCTCATGAGAACCGGATTGATTCTTCAGCAGAGTGTAATTCCAGAACTCGAATATATCTTTCGTCATTCGATAACCCAAGAGGTAACCTATAATACCTTGCTAGTCAAACGGCGGAAAATATATCACGAGAAAATTGCGCAATGTATCGAAATAATGTATCCAGACCGGTTAGATGAACATTATGAACTGATTGCCCATCATTATTCGAATAGTAATAATAACCAGAAAGCGCTCGAATATTTGGTGAAAGCCGGAGATAAATGCCGACTGCTGTATGCAAATGAAGCGGCGCTCGATTTCTATACGCAAGCGTTAAAACGAACGGAATATTTTCCTGGCACCGCATCACAACGGATAGAATTAGAAATCACGTTACGTCTGAACCGGGGAACGGTATCCGAACTGATTGGCGATATTAAATCCGCCATGCACGATAACATGACCGCTGCGGAACTCGCCCAGAGTATCGGAAACACCGTTTTACTCATTCGGGCATATCAGAATCTCGGCGAACTCCATCGACAACTCGGCGAGTTCCAGCTAGCGATTGATTTCGAACAACGAGCGTTTACGCTCTGCCAGCAGCAGGGCGATACGAAAGCGGAACTCGATTGTATCAACCGGCTAGCGGTAATTTCGCGGGATTTAGGGCAGTTCGATTCCGCAATTCGCTATTTTGAAGAAGTGTTAAAATTAAGTCAAGACTTGCAGGATGTAAGGTTGTTAGCGCATGCGCATAATAATCTAGGGTTAACCTACTGGTCAATGGGAGATTATACTGCGGCAATCCAGCATATCCAACAGGGGCTAGCGTTGCGGGAAGAACTCGGCGATAAAAGGGGGCAGGTAGCCGGATATAACAATCTCGGGATACTCTATGAAAAACTGGGGAAACTCGACGCAGCGGTTGCAGCGTATAACGATTGTGTTCGGTTAGCGCGCGAAATCGGATTCAAAAAAGGTGAAGTCGCCGCCCAGAATAATATCGGGTGGATCTATTGGCTGCAAGGGAAAGAGAAAGAAGCGATAACTATCTATCGGTATGTGTTATCGGAAGCGGAAAAAATGGGCGACCCAAACGCACAAGCGATTGTGCTGTGTAATTTTGGCTATGTATATTTGTTCTTGAACGATTACCAGCGGGCGTTAGATTATTTCTTGCAGGGATTGACCGTTGCGGAGACGACAAAAGAACATTATACTTCCGTAGTAGTTCTCAATGGACTATTAGAGTTATACATTCGCCATGAACAAGTTGACCGAGCTGAACAAACTGCGGATAAAGTTGTTCCGTTCATACGCGAAATTCAGGAACAAAACGCAACGATAACCTATCGTCTGCTTGCGGAACTTGCGCTCCTGAACCATAACCTTGACCAAGCTGACCTACAGGCAAGGAAAGCGTATGACCTAGCGAAACGAGCGGGGAACCCGCGCGATTTAGCGTGGTGTGCGTTAACGCTGGCGAAAGTCGCTTCGCAAAGAAACAATATGTCCTTAACCAATACCTGGCTGAATACCGCAGAACAATACGCGCAACAAATCCAGGATATCCATTGCGTGAAAGAAATCAATACCTTGAGAAACCGTACCTGATTTATATTGACAGAAGAAGCGTCTCTGCGATAAACTAACCATAGAGGTTTAGGCGAGAAGTAACTGGATAGTGAATGGATCGTTCAAGATTTGTTCCGGCGATGTTAGTTAAACCATGAACGAATTGATAAGGGAGGCGAAAGCGTGTATGATACCACGGAAAACCAACAATGGGTTTACGTTAATTGAATTATTGATAGTCGTCGCGATTATTGCGATACTTGCAGCGATAGCGATCCCGAATTTTCTTGCAGCGCAAACCCGGGCGAAAGTTTCCCGAACGAAAGCGGATATGCGGTCAATAGCGACTGCGTTAGAAGCATATTATGTTGACGAAACGTCGTATCCGCCGAATAACGGATACGGAGTTACCCCGATAGAAGTTACCACACCGGTTGCATATATCCGTTCACGACCACCAGATCCGTTTGCAATCATGGCCGTTTCGGTTCTTCCGGGATATGAGGAAGAAGCGAAACTATATACCTACCATAAAATTGTTTCTGCAGCGGAAGCGTATTCCTATTGGGATACGAGAGATTCGGTTGATGACCCGACCGCAAACCAAGGTGCATTTAAAAAATATGGAAAATGGAACCAGATGTCACTCGGGCCGGATTTAGTCTATTATAAACCGCCGGAATATATCGGCGGATACGGCGCTTACGACGGATTATATTCGTTCGATATCCTTTACGACCCGACGAATGGCGTGATTAGTTTCGGGAATATTATCGTTACGCAAATTAACCCGAGTGGATTAGGTACCTATAAACTCCCGTAAAACCTATTTTAACCACAGATGAACATAGATTAACGTAGAAAACTTTGTTTATATCTATGTTATCCTCTGTGGTTATTTTTTTAGAATTGGATACCGAGCGGGTCTTTCTGGCTACGGTATATCTGTCCGTTGCTAATCGTTCCGTTCGTCGGGTCATACGTCGGACAGTTTGGCCAACCACCAGCACGATTCTCAGTCGGACCGAACCCATCTAACCGCCATTTACCGGCGCGTTCGCGATTCTCTGCGCTAAGGGAAGAGTTCCAATAATACTGTGGCCAATCCGCAGATAAATATCCATACCGATGTAACATAGACGTTCCGGGGAACCGTGCGGAAAATGGATCGTAGAATGAAGCGATATTCGCGACATACGATACCGGCGTAGATAAACTATTCGGAACATTATAGTATCCTGGCGGTTGCGGACAGGGATATTGATTGTTATCCGTATAGTATGCTTCTAATGCAGTAGCTAAATTCCGCATTTCCGATTTTGATTTTGATACTTTCGACCGGGTCTGCGCTGCGAGAAAATTCGGAATCGCTATCGCTGCTAGGATAGCTATAATCGCTACGACTATTAACAGTTCAATCAAAGTAAACCCTTTGCCTTGTTTCATATTCCCTCCTTGTAAAGTTATTAATAAATCTTTCATCGTAATATTTTTGCCTCAAAAGCACAAAGACCACTAAGGTTCACAAAGTTATTTACAGTATCTTAATTAGTATTTCTTTGTGGCTTAGCGTCTTGGTGGTAGAAATAGTTTTTAATAACTAGCTTGTTTCACAAGTTCTTTAAACAACGCAAGATGTTTAGGATATTTAATCAACTCTTCCGGATGCCATTGGATTCCGAGTCGAAATATTTTATCTGTGGATTCAATCGCTTCAATAATTCCATCTTTCGTCCAAGCTACCGCCCGAAATCCGGCCGCAACTTGCGCGAGCGCTTGATGATGGAACGAGTTCGTTTGCAATCGCGTCGTTTTAACAATGTGATATAACCGGCTCGTTCTATCGATTTCTACCCAATGGGTTAAAACGTCACGGTTTTCTTTCTGCGAATGGATGAGCGGGTTCTGGAGTTCAGACGGAATATCTTGATATAACGTTCCGCCCGCAGCAACGTTTACCATCTGAATCCCTAAACAGATTGCTAAAATCGGGAGTTCTCGGTGGAGCGCGCGTTTAACCAGCGCTAGTTCATAGTTCAACCGTAACCAGTCGAGCGGTTCTGTTTTCGGATGCACACGGTTAACGCCATACACTCGCGGATGAATATCATATCCGCCAGTTAATAATAATCCATCGAGTTGGGATAAGGTTGTATCGATATCAGCGTCAGCAACGGTTTCTACTGGCGGAAGAATGAACGGAATCCCGCCAGCGCGCTCAATCGAAAGAACATAACTTCGATTGAGATAGTATAACTCCCGATTCTTTCGCAAACTATCTTTTCGTTTTCCGGCATCGTAACTACTGGTTATTCCAATGCAAGGTTTTTTCATATAACACCATTAAAATTTGCACAGTTCATTTTGCATTTTGCCAATGAATGGTTTTATATGCGACGTCTTCCTTCCAGCGCGCGAGATAACGTTACTTCATCTGCATATTCTAAATCGCCACCAATCGGTACGCCAACCCCGAGGCGAGATATAGTGATATTAAACGGGCGTAAGACATTAACTAGATACGCTGCTGTCGCTTCTCCTTCAGTATCCGGATTGGTTCCGAGAATAACCTCTTTAACCCCACCTCGCTGCACCCGAGCAAGTAACGAGGCTATGGTTAAATCATCCGGGGTTATCCCATCTATCGGTGAAAGCGCACCGAGCAGAACATGGTATACGCCATTAAACGCTCGAGTTCGTTCAAAAGCAAGAATATCAAATGGCTGTTCTACGACGCAAATCACTGAGGTATCTCGATTCGGGTCAGCACAAATACTGCATCGCTCGGATTCCGTCAGATTATTGCATACCGTGCAATGTTTGATTTTCCCGATTATCCCAGCTATCGCCTCGGATAACGATTGCACCTGTTCCGGAGACGATTTTAGCAGATGGTACGTTAGCCGTTGTGCGGTCTTCTGCCCGATTCCCGGCAATTTCTGCAGTTCATTAACCAATTTTTCTATTGCAGGAGCGTAAAACTGCATAGCAATTTACCATGCTACATTTGCACCGTTTTTGATTACATGAAACCAGGGATACCTATCCCGCCGGTAACTTTTTTCATTTCTTCAGTTACCAGAGATTTTACATTCTCAAGTGCAGTATTCACCGCAGCAACCACCAAATCTTCAAGCATCTCAATATCATTTGCGGATACCACCTGCGGGTCAATTTTTATACTTACAATCATGCCATCGCCAGACGCTACCGCTTTCACCATTCCGCCGCCGGAAGTCGCTTCAACTGTTTTTTTCGCTAGCTCTTCTTGGACTTCGAGCATTTTCGCCTGCATTTTTTCCGCTTGTTTCATTAATTTGGCAATATTCATCTAGTTATTCCCCTCCGTTAAACGTTAAATAAGGTACACCGAACCATCGCTTGCTCATCTCCATAATCTGAGGTTAATAATTTTCTGGTTTCTCCTCAATTCCGAGTTTCTTTTTTACTTTCACATCAGAAATCCCAAACAGGTTGATGATTTTCTTTATCGTTGGTTCCTGCAACACCGCTTCTTCCGGTCGCGCTTTCGGCTGAACGATTGGAATCGGCACGGTTTTCTCCGGTTTCGGTGCCGCCGCAATAAGCTCTCCTTTAATCCGAAACGATTTCCCGCACATTCGGGTTATCACCGATTCTACCAACTGCCGACTTTCCGGTTGTTCAACCGCACGTTTATGGAATCCATTCGCATTCTGGAATCCGAGAACTAAAGTATCACCGTCTATCCGGAGCGGTTGCGCATCCGATAAATGCGCCGACAATGTTGGTTTCGTCTGACTGATCACTTTTCGGATATCGTCCCAATGTGAAATAAATGCCGATAGGGTAGATTCACCGCTTACTTCGAAGGTCGGAACCGTTTTTTTTTCCAGATTCGGTTCTGCGGATTCGGGTTGACCCTTGAATAAATCCGCTGAATTTGCACCGCTACCAGAGCTCGGTATCGGGTTACCGCGTTCACCTTGTTTCTGCAACGATTTAACTCGGTCAACCAGTTCCGGTAACGGGATAGTCTGTTTCAGTTCGATGAAATCAAGAATGAGCATTTCGATAACGACACGACCGGGAATAGTTTTCCGCAACTGTTCTTTTGCGGCGGTGGTTAACTTCATCATTTGCAACAGCTGCGACAGTTTAAACTTTTTACTCTGTTCAATCCGCAGGTGTTTCTCTTCATCCGTTAAATCTAGCTGCGGACTGTTCGCATCCACCACCTGCAGGAGCATTAAACTTCTCACATACTGCAGCATATCATCAAGGAAGGTTTCGTATTCGATCCCTTGGTCAATCAATGCATCGAGTTTCATGATTGCTGCCGGGATTTCTTGCGCTGCAACGTGTTCAAGCAGTTCGTACAGTATCTGAGACGGAATGGTGCCAAGCAGAGCGATGGTTTGTTCGAGCGTCGGTTTCCCGCCCGTGAACGAAATTAACTGATCGAACAGACTTTCTGCATCGCGCATACTGCCGGAAGCTGATCGCGCAACGGTATATAGTATCGCCTGTTTTTCATCATTTGAGATTTCGATACTCGGTTCAGAACTAACAATCCGGTCGAGTTGTTTAACGATATTCGCAACTGAAATCCGTTTGAAATCGCATTGCTGGCATCGGGAAATAATCGTTGCCGGCACTTTTTGTTTTTCCGTCGTAGCGAGAACGAATATCGCATGCGCTGGCGGTTCTTCCAGCGTTTTCAGCAGTGCATTGAACGCTTCCGGAGTCAGCATATGCACTTCGTCGATAATATATACCTTATACCTACTACCGCCAGTGGGAACGAGTCGAACATATTCACGCAATTGACGAATATCATCGATTCCACGGTTCGACGCCGCATCGATTTCAATGATATCTAGATTACTTCCTTCGGTAATGCTTGTACAATTATCACATTGATTACATGGAGTCGCCGTTGGACCGGTAACACAATTCAACGCTTTCGCCAGAATACGGGCAGTACTGGTTTTCCCGACCCCACGTGGTCCTGAGAACAAATACGCATGACCAATTCGGTTCGCGGCAATCGACCCAGCTAGCATGCGGGTGATATGCTCTTGCCCGATAACCTCATCAAACGTCTGCGGTCGATACCGCCGCGCAAAAACCAGATATCCCATATCTCTCAAAATTCAAAATTCAAAATGTAATTCCAAATTTCAAACTCAAACCGCCAAACTTTCCTCCGCCACGGCGCACACAACTAATTCCAAATTTCTAACAATCCTAACTATAGGTTCATTATACGTTTAGCATTCGGGGTTGATTTGACATTTGGATTTCGCCCCTGCTCGGTTCTAGCAGGAGTTTACCGGTCGTGCACCTCAATCTCGAGCCGCGTCCACCGCCGGAACCAACGTAGTTAACTCCTATCAGGTGCCCCTTCGGCACCCGAACGATGCTATTTACCGTTGCTTCCTTCCGGACCTGGCGGGGTTCATAGCGGTTCGTCGCGAAGGACCTGATGCTCATCGTCACTTGCGTTGGTCAGACACGGGAGAGTAAAAGCCCTCAATCGAGGAATTCCACCCGGCATAAGCGGATTTCCGGTACAGGGCACCGCTAGTTCCCCATGTAGCACGACCGAGTTAGTTATCATATTATACAGCGGTATAGTGTGTCAAATTGCAGGTTAGGTTATCTGCACGGAATGGTTTGTTTGATTTAGCAAACCGTTAATAGCAGGTCGTTTTCCGAACAATACCTCGCCGATAACTTAAGTGAGTGGAAAGAACAGATTGAAATCGGAGTAAGGATGAACGAGCTCGAGCTCGTTCATCCTTACTCCGAAAATTAATCGTTGTTTTCCGCATTTTACGATAAACTATCGGGGGATTCCCTATCCAATAAAACCAAACCACAGAGACCACCGAGGGAATCGTATTCTATATTGCATAGCCCCGACCTTCTCTCGCACTCCACCTAAAAAAGCGGATTCTCTAATAGGGATTCTGATTTTCGATACATCAAATAAATCAGTTAAATCAGCGGCCAATGAGCGTGTTACCGTTGGTCTTTCGGAATCGGGGTAACCGCTCGCTGGCAATATGGACATACCGAGGCATCTTTCCGAATCTGTTTCTTACAATACGGACACGCCCGATAATTCTTCGCATACCAATATCCACCAGCACCCGCCGCACCACCAACTACCACCGCAGTACACCCGCTAATAGATATTGTTCCTACGATTAACATACTTCCCAATAAGAACGAGATAATCAGTTGTTTCATATAGACTTCCTCCTCCCTAATAAAATTTTATTGCGGATAATCTGCCAGATATCCTGCAGTTCGTGGACGCTAAATCCCCACGACGCACCGAGAAAAATAATTGCGCTAACTCCGATAACTACGCTTATATAAACCAGTTTCGCAATGAATCCACTGATAGGTATATGTGCTACATACCACCCATTGATAACATAACAGCCGAGACCCATAACCGCACTCGCAGCAAGTATGCGTAGAAACGAATTCGTTACTTTCTTCAGCCCGAGTAATCCGACTCGTTTCCGCAGAAGGTATAGGAGTAATACCCAGTTTACGGTAGATGAAATCGTGGTCGCTAACGCTAATCCGCCTTGTTTCATTGACCACATCAGGGATAAGTTTAATACCGTATTGACAGCGACGGCAATGAACCCAACTTTAACCGGTACCCAAACATCTTCTAGCGCATAGAATACCGGAACGACAATTTTCACCGCTGCAAACGAGAATAATCCAAGCGAATAAAATAGTAACGCTACCGCTGCGCCTTCCGTAGCTTGAGCGGTAAACATTCCACGTTCGAATAGGAAACTGAGGATTGGTATCCGAAGAATGATCAAGCCGACCGCAGCAGGTATCGTTAAAAACATAGCTAATCGTAATCCATACGCTAAGGTTTCCTTCAATTCCAGAAACTCTTTTTTTGCCGCATGGGTAGCGAGCACCGGCATAACCGCAACCGCAATCGCTATCCCGAACACCGATTCCGGAAGTTCAACCAATCGGTTCCCGTAGTATAACGCAGAGATTGTTCCTTCGCCGACGAGAGACGCACAGATTTTATCTACGGCGAGATTTATCTGAGTTATCGCCAGTCCGAACACCGCTGGGATAAGCATTTTCGCTACGCGAATCACGCCCGGATGCCGATAGTTAAATCGAACGGTATAGTGCATACCTTTTTTCAGCGCAACCGGTACCTGAACTGCAGCTTGCAAGAATCCGCCAATGATAACGCCTAACGCCAGCCCGGTTAACCGGTTTTCGAGATTCGAACCGAATAACGGCGATATCCATATCGCGGCGATTATCATGGATAGATTCAGAAATATCGGCGTAGCTGCTGGCATCGCAAAATGCCGCAGTGAATTGAGGATTCCCATAAACAACGCCGCAAATGCGATAAATCCTAAATACGGGAACATTATTCTAGTCAATTTAATTGCGGTGGCAATTGCCAGTTGGTTATGCCGATATCCAGGGATAAGAATATACACTAATACCGGGGTTAGAATAATCCCGAGGATAACCAGCGTTGCGGTGAGCAGAAATAGTAGGTTTACGACATTACTCGCGAATTCCCAAGCATCTTTTTTCTCTTTATTGGTCAGATAATCGGTGAAAACGGAAATGAACGCAGCGGATAACGCGCCTTCTCCCAAAAGACGACGACAGAAATTCGGAATTTCAAAACTTAAAAAGAAGATGTCGGTATACCATTTATTTCCACCAAACGCATACCCGATAACCGCATCCCGCAGATACCCAAGGATACGACTGACCATCGTTAGGGAACTGACTACCGACGCTGACTTGATTACGGATTTATGTTTAGAGATAGGAATTGTCACAAGAGGATAGGAACGAGAACAATAATGGGACGATTGAATGAATCATTGTAACCGTAAACGTTACAATGCTCATTATCCATTTTTATACTGAGTTTATAGAATATACCGACTTAAATCCAAATTTTTCACCAACTTCGATAACCGTTCGCGAACATATTGTGCATCGATCGTTATCTTCTGGCCAGCTAGTTCCGGAGCGTTGAATGAGATATCTTCCAGTAATTTTTCCATGACGGTATGCAGACGTCGAGCTCCGATGTTTTCTGTCTGGTCATTCACCTGTTGCGCAAGTTCTGCAATAGCCGAAATTGCATCCTCGGTAAAAGAAAGTTCGACATTTTCCGTTGCGAGTAATGCGGTATACTGTTTGATTAACGCATTTTGTGGTTGAGTTAAAATGCGGACAAAATCATCTTTCGTTAACGATTTCAACTCCACGCGTATCGGAAACCGACCCTGCAATTCCGGAATTAAATCTGACGGTTTACTTACATTAAACGCACCGGCTGCAATGAATAAAATATGGTCGCTTTTAACCATACCATATTTGGTCATGACCGTAGTTCCTTCAACAATCGGCAATAAATCCCGCTGGACTCCTTCTCGGGATACATCCGGTCCCGCTCCGTAGGTTTCCCGCCCCGCAATTTTATCGAGTTCATCGAGGAAAACTATCCCAGAACTTTCAACCCGTTTAATCGCTTCTCGGGTTACTGCGTCACTATCAATGAGTTTAGCTACTTCCTCGTTGAACAGAATCCGTTTCGCTTCAGCAACCGTCACTTTCCGTTCTTTCCGTTTCGGCGGGATAATGCGACTCATCATATCTTTGATATCCATGCTAATCATTTCATCTATACCACCAACCGCCCCGAATACCTCTACTACCGGAGAAGGCGCTTCATTCACTTCAAGTTCTACCATTCGGTCATCTAGATGACCGGCATCAAGTTGGGCACGCAATTTTTCCCGAGTCCGTTTTCGTTTTTCCTCTTCTTCCCGCTGCTGTTCAAGTTGGGTGGCGGTAAGATGCGCATTCATACGTAACGGTTTTTTCCGGGAACGAGGTAATAATAAATCGAGCAACCGCTCTTTAGCGGCGCGTTCTGCCGGTTCTTTCACTTGTTCCATATATTCTGCACGAACCATATTCACCGCAAGTTCGGTTAATTCCCGAATGATCGATTCAACATCCCGACCGACATACCCTACCTCGGTATACTTCGTCGCTTCAACTTTAACGAACGGCGCTTGCGCGAGTTTGGCGAGCCGGCGAGCGATTTCAGTTTTCCCAACCCCCGTCGGTCCAATCATAATAATGTTTTTCGGCGCAACTTCATCCATCAATTCCGGTGGTAAAAGTTTCCGCCGAGCACGGTTCCGCAGCGCAATCGCAACCGCTTTTTTCGCTTCATCCTGTCCGATGATATATTTATCTAATTCGGTAACAATCTCTTTTGGAGTAAGACTTTCCATAATTCTTTCACCGCAAAGCTCGCAGAGAACGCAGAGGGTTATTGCTTATCTATCTCTGCCTCTGCGGACTCAGTCTTCTCAGCGGTTAATCGTTTAGTTTATTCCAGCTTTTTTATAGATATAATCGATATTTTGGGTATACTTCGACAGATCGAAACATGCGGAAATTTCTTCCGCAGTCAAATATTGTTTCACTCGTTCATCGGCGAGTAGCAACGATTTGAACTCGATTTTTTCGCCCCAGGCTTTCATCGCATGTTCTTGCACCAGTTGGTATGCCTGTTCACGCGAGATGCCCTTTTTCGTTAACGCTAATAATACCTGCTGACTGAAAATAACACCATAGGTTAAATTGAGATTCGCAGCGATATTCTCTTTATGCACAACTAAATTCGTCAGTACGTCAATCATTTTTACCAGCATATAATGAACTAACGTTGTACTATCAGGAATAATCACGCGTTCTACTGACGAATGCGAAATATCTCGTTCGTGCCAGAGCGCAATATTTTCTATTGCCGCAAGTGCATTACTTCTCACTAACCGCGCTAACCCGCAAATCTGTTCACAGGTGACCGGATTCCGTTTATGCGGCATCGCCGATGAGCCTTTCTGTCCTTTCGCAAACGGCTCCTCACATTCAAGCACTTCCGTTCGCTGCAAATGGCGGATTTCAAGTGCAATCTTTTCGAGCAGCGCAGCTGTTAATGCTAGCATGGTTAAATATTCCGCATGCCGGTCACGCTGGATGATTTGGTTCGCTACTTCTGCAGGTTGTAATCCGAGTTCTCGACACACATATTCTTCAATAAACGTTGGGAGATGCGCATAGGTGCCGACCGCTCCTGAAATTTTCCCGTAACTGATAACTTCTTTTGCCCGAGTCATTCGCGCGATATTCCGTTTCGTTTCCATCAGCCAGAGTGCAAATTTTAATCCGAGCGTTATCGGTTCCGCATGGACACCATGGGTTCGACCAATCATAACCGTATCTTTATATTCTTTTGCCTTATCCAACAGAACCTTTTCTAGCCGATGCAGTTCCGCAAGAATTAAATCCGCCGCTTGTCGCATCCGAACCGCTAGTGAGGTATCAAGCAAATCCGAAGACGTCATCCCGAGATGGATATACCGTCCGGACGGACCGACGTTTTCTGCTACTGCACTGACGAATGCTATCACATCATGTTTAACCTTCTGTTCAATTTCATTAATTCGATTGATATCAAACTTCGATTTCGCGATGATATTCTCTAAATCTGGTTTTGGGATTTCGCCGAGTTCCGCCCACGCTTTACAAACGAGCAACTCGATTTCTAAATAACTCTGGAACTTATTCTGTTCACTCCATAACTCCCGCATTGCGGGTAAAGTATATCGGTCAATCATAGTTCCCATTACGAATATATCGAATGACAACAAGTCGTTTTCAAAGGATTGCTCAGATCCTTAATTCAACGGAAGACATTCGTTTCCATTCGAAATATTCGTAGCAATTGTATTATTTTTATGAAATTATACCATAAAAAAGTGAAGGGAATAAAAATCATTTCCGGAACAAGGTGAAGTCTTTTCGGCAGATATCGCGACGAATTACCCGACGGTGTTCTTCAGTTCAGTTTCCAGTTTAGCGATATGCGATTGTTCCTGTTGCGCGAGATAGCGGAAAACCTGTTTAGCGGTTTTGATTTTCGTTTTCTGCGCTAGAAGATAATAGAAATCATACGATGCTTTTTCGCGCATTACCGCAAGTTCAAGTATCTGCGGTTCCGACCAGGTATCATCAATCGGCTGATGCAGTTTTTTGGAGTCAATCGCTAAATCGAGTTTCTCTTGCGGTAGGGTAACTTCGAATATTTCATGGAAATTACCAGCGAGGATTTGGTTGAGTTTAACCTGATGCTGAAGCTCTTCTTCTGCTAGGGAAAGTAATAGTTTCTTTTTCGGTTCCGTTTTTAGCCGGTTCGCTGCCTGCTGGTAAAACGTAGCCGATTGTTCTTCAAAAAATAGCGCATGTTTGATTAACGTTCGAACGATAAATTGTTGTACCGGATGTTTGTCCATACAAAAGATTACATAGAGCTTAATCGCTGTAAACTTTGTTGCCGTTCAATCCGGGTAGTTATACAATATTACTTCCCGAAAAACATCATTATCCCGAACCCGATAAACACGATTCCAGCGAGATATTTCATGATATGCATTGGAATAAATCGCGTGATTAAATCCCCGAAAAAAACAGCGAGAAACGTGGTTAAGAGTAACGCACTTCCACAACCGAGGAAAACTAACCATGGCGATTTCGATTCCGCAGCTAAGGTAAATGTCGCTAATTGCGTTTTATCTCCCAACTCGGCAATAAATATCATCAGAAACGAACTCAACAATAATTTCCA